>JAODBN010000263.1 GCA_025463965.1 Acidimicrobiaceae bacterium | reverse complement strand
CGCTCGCCGACGTCAACCAGGAGCGAATCACCCTCGCCGAGGCCGGGCTGCCCGCCGGCGGCAACATCACGTTCCAGACGCTCGCCTCGACGGGGATCACCTCGTCACAGTTCGTGCAGAGCGTGGACTACCAACAGGCGCTCGAGGGCCAGCTCCAACAGACGATCGAGTCGATCCAGGGAGTCCAAGGCGCTCAGGTCTCCCTGGTGATGCCCGACACCACCACTTTCGCCGTGGGGAACACCCAGCAGCCTTCTGCCTCAGTGCTCGTGAACCTCGGAACAGGCACCACCCTCAGCTCGGAGCAGGTGCAGGCGATCGTCCACCTCGTCGCCTCGGCCGTGCCGGACCTCTCGGCACAGCAGGTCACGGTTGCCGACAACCTCGGCGACGTCCTCTCGGCTCCCGGGGTCGACGTCTCGAGCGGCCAGGACCAGGCGATGACCAACTCTTATGACGCGAACCTCGCGGCACAGGTAACGGCGCTGCTCGCCAGAATTCTCGGCCCGAACAACGCCGCGGTCCAGGCCCATGCCGTGCTCAACTTCAACGACCAAAAGACGGTCACCAACGGCATCGCGACGAACGGCAAGGGCCAGCCGATCATCGCCCCGACGAGCCAGTCGACCACCCGCGACATCTACCAGGGGACGAACCCGCAGAGCTCTGGGATCCTCGGCTCGGGCCAGCCGGCCACGGTCAACTCGGGCAACGGCAACTACAACCAGACCCAGACCCAGACCCAGAACGCCATCAGCCAGGTCACACAGACCGTCCAGCAGGCGCCCGGCCAGGTCGTCCGCACCGCCCTCGCCGTGGTCGTCAACTCCAGGGCACGTGGCGCTCGTAACCTCGCCCAGATCCGGGCGCTCGTCGCAGCGGCGGCGGGTCTCCAGACCGGCCGGGGAGACAGCCTCGTCGTGTCCTCGCTCCCCTTCACCGCCACGCCGGTGCTGACGACCCCCAAGGCATCTCTACGTTCGAGGCTTCTCGCGGACGCACCCGCCCTGGGCCTGGTGCTGCTCATCTTGCTGCTCTTGTTCTTCGCGCTCCGCTCGGCGAAAAAGCGCGCGCCGCGCTTTGAGGAGATCCCGCTCACGGCTCTGCCGGCGATGACGGCGGCTCCGAACTTCGACATCTCCTCGTTCGACACCGGCGAGCTGCCGGCGGTCCGTGTGCCCGAGTACGCGGCCCTCGCCCCGGCGTCGGCGCCGATGCCGAGCGACGTCGACACCTACATCCAGAACAACCCGGACGAGGTAGCCCAGCTGATGCGGATGTGGGCACGCGAGCGCGCCGGGGCGCATTCGGGCCCCGGCTCGGGCACGTGAGCACCGCGGAGGCAGAGGCGCCGGCAACCGACACGGCGTTGCTCCCCCGCCTCATTGTCGAGACCGGAGTTCGGTCGGTGAGCTCAGTCGCCATCGAGCAGTTGACCGGCCAGCAGAAGGTGGCCGTCGTGCTCGCCCAGCTCGGCACCGACAATTCGGCGGCCATCCTGCGGTCGCTCTCGGACGAAGAGACGGTCGTCTTCACCACCGAGATCGCCGGGCTGCCGCCGCTCGACCGCAGCGTGGTCGAGGCGGTCGTGGCCGAGTTCGTCGACCGGGTGAACGACAGTCGGGCCGTCGGCCAAGGTGGTCTCGAGCGGGCGCGCACGATCCTCGCCGCCACCCTCGGCGCCGAGCGCGCCGAGGAGGTGCTCTCCCAGATCCACGGCAAGGTGGCGGTCGGACCGCTCGCCTTCCTCTCGCATGCCGATCCCAGTCACGTGGTGCCGTTCCTCGTGGAGGAGCACCCTCAGACGATCGCCGTCATCCTGGCCCACCTGCCCGCAGCGGACGCGGCGGCGCTGATGGACGCGCTCCCGGCGGCATTTCGTGCCGAAGTCGTCGCACGGATCGCCACGATGGATCGGGTCGCGCCAGACGCCATCAGCGCAGCCGCCAGCCTGCTCGCTGCGAAGCTCCGGGGCCTCGTCGCCGGCGGGATGTCCGTACCGGGAGGGATCCCCTCGCTCGTCGAGATCCTCAACCGTACGGACGGCTCCACCGAGAAGCAGGTGCTCGCGGACCTCGAAGCGCGCGACCAAGAGCTCGCCGAAGCCGTTCGGGCCCGCATGTTCACCTTCGAGGACGTGCTCGGTCTCGACGACCGGACGCTTCAGATCGTGCTGCGCAGCGTGTCGATCAACGACCTTGCCCTCGCCATCAAGGGCGCCGGCGAGGACGGCGTGATGGACAAGCTCAAGCGCAATCTGTCCGAGCGCGCCGCCGCCGAGCTCGACGAGGAGCTGGCGGTCACGGGCCAGGTGCGAATCTCGATGGTCGACGCAGCGCAGTCCAGCATCGTGCGCACCGTGCGCGAGCTGGAGGTCGACGGCACCATCGTGATCGCCCGAGCGATCGACGAGGTCATCGGATGAGCGCCCCCCGCGCCGTGCTTCGCGACGAGGTCGACCTCGAACGGGTGTCCCCGGTCCGCACCGAGCCGCTGGCGGAGGCGAGCGACCCCTTCGAGACCGCCCGCGCCGAGGCCGCCTACGCGGGGTACGAGCACGGGATGCGCCTCGCAAAAGAACAGGCGACGCGCGAGCGGACAGCCGAACGGGCTGCGGCAGCCCAGGCGCTCGGCGCCGCCCTGACCGCCTTCCAGAAGGCCGCCTCGGAATTGCAGCACGCCTACGCCTCGGCGGCGGCTGACCTCGAGCCCCGCGTCGCAAGGCTGGCGCTCGATCTGGTGCGAGAGATCCTCGGCCACGAGCTCGACGTCGTCGGTCGTCCAGGCGCCGCAGCGATCGAGCGGGCGCTCCAGCTCGTCCCGACGGACGGTGCGGTCGTCGTGCGCCTGAACCCGG
The DNA here is from genome assembly GCA_025463965.1 of Acidimicrobiaceae bacterium. Taxonomy (GTDB): domain Bacteria; phylum Actinomycetota; class Acidimicrobiia; order Acidimicrobiales; family Bog-793; genus JAODBN01. The sequence goes on along the minus strand of JAODBN010000263.1, from coordinate 10,154 downwards.
GCGATGCCACCACCCTCGGCGACCTCCTCGGCAGCGAGCGCGAGCTCGTCGTGCGACCTGATCCGAGCGTTGGGCGTGGCGGCTGCATCCTCGAGGCCGGGTCCACCTTCATCGACGCTCGCGTGGAAAGCGCGATCGAGCGGGTTCGTGCGGTGCTCCTTGGGGCCACGGCGATGCTCGGGGCGGCCTCTGACGAGGTCGCCGACGGGGAGATCGTCGAATGAACGGGCTGCTCGATGCCGTGCGGCCCGAGGCGCTCGCCGCGTGCGGCCCGCGCCGTTACGGGCGGATTGTTCGCATGGTCGGGATGTCCATTGAGGTGGCTGGGGTCAACGCCGCCCTGGGGGGAGGCTGCCTCCTGCACGGCGAGCGCACAACGGTTCCTGCCGAGCTCGTGGCCCTGCACGACGAGCGCAGCACATGTCTGCCACTTGGTGACACCGCGGGGCTTCGAGTCGGCGATCGCGTCGAAGACCTCGGCGGACCGTTGCCGGTTCGCGTGGGGCCCGAGCTGCTCGGGCGCGTCCTCGACGGCCTGGGCCGCCCGCTCGACGACGGCCCGGCGCTGTTCGGCCTCGACCAGGTCAGCATCGACAACGCCCGCCCCCACCCGCTGCGCCGCGCGCTGGTCGATCGCCAGCTCCCGCTCGGGGTCCGAGTCCTCGACGGCCTTCTGCCGTGCGGCGTCGGCCAGCGCCTCGGGATCTTCGCGGGCTCGGGGGTTGGCAAGAGCTCGCTCATGTCGATGCTCGCACGGGGCAGCGCTGCGGACCTTGCCGTCGTCGCTCTTGTCGGCGAACGCGGCCGAGAGGTCGCCGAGTTCATCGAGCGCGACCTCGGCCCCGAAGGCCTCGCTCGCTCCGTCGTCGTTGTTGCCACCTCGGACGAGCCGGCGCTGGTGCGCCTGCGGGCTGCGTTCCTTGCCACCCGGATCGCTGAATGGTTCCGCGACCGTGGCGATCACGTGCTGTTGATGATGGACTCGCTCACCCGCTTTGCGATGGCACAGCGAGAGGTCGGCCTCGCCGCCGGTGAGCCGCCCGCAACCCGTGGCTACCCTCCGAGCGTCTTCGGTCTGCTGCCGCGACTCCTCGAGCGGGCGGGCACCGCCGAGCGCGGCTCGATCACGGGGCTCTACACGGTGCTCGTCGAGGGCGACGACATGAACGAGCCGATCGCCGACACGGCACGCTCGATTCTCGATGGCCACATCCAGCTCTCGCGTTCGCTCGCCGAGGCCGGCCACTACCCCGCGGTCGACGTCCTCGGCTCCATCTCGCGCGTCGCCCCCGCCGTTGCGAGCAAGGGTGCGCTCGCCAATGCGGGCGAGGTCCGGCGGCTCCTCGCCGCCTACCGAGACGCGAAGGACCTGATCGAGATCGACGCCTACGCCAGGGGCTCCAACCCCGTCGTCGACCGGGCGATTCTCGCCAAGCCGGCCATCGACGCGTTCTGTCGGCAGGGCATCGACGAGAGGACGCCCCTGTCGACCACCACCGAGGCGCTTGCTGCGCTGGTGCGCGCGGCGCAGGCCGCCTCTCCGGGTTCGGAGCTCTCCCCATGAAGCGGTACCGCTTCCCCCTCGCCACGGTGCTTCGTGTGCGCCGGGTGGAGTCCGCCCTCGCGCAACAACGTCTGGCGCTCTCGACGCGCGAGCTCATCGCGGCCGAAGACGAAGTCCGCGTGGCACAGCAGCGCTCACGCTCGGTTCCGGAGCTCTTGCTCGCGGCTGACGCCGCGGCCTTCTCCGACTGGCGGGACCGGGGCGAGCGCGCCGCCCTCGGACTGGCGTCCGCCGAGCTGATCGTGACGGCCACGAGCGAGCGTCGCGAGGAGCTGCGCAGCGAAGCGGCGACGGCCGAGTCTCGGGTCCGGCTGCTCGAGCGGCTCGAAGAGCACCGCCGTGCCCAGTGGCAGCGTGATGAGGCCCGGGCAGACGCCGCTGCGCTCGACGACTTCGCCACGGTGCGGAGCGCCGGTATCGCCTTGGAGCGTCTCCGTGACGCTTGACGCGATTCCCGTCCCGGCGATCGTGACCGATCTCCAGGAGCTCTTTTCCGAGCTGGCCGCTGCGAACCCCTCCTCGGCGAGCCCCTCCTCGGCGAGCGGAGCCACCGGCCCGGGAGCGGGGACGTCTGCACCGTCGGACCCCTTTTCGGTCCTGCTCGCCGCGGCGTCCGCTCCCTCTTCCTCGACGACCCAGTCCCCCGCCTCGGGCTCGGGGAGCACCGGCTCCTCCCCCGCTGCTCTCGCGGATCCAGCAACTTCTTCGGGGCTTTCTCCCAACCTCGTCGGGGGGGCCGCATCGAGTTCTGCGGGCGGTGCATCGAGCGACGGCGGCCAGGCCGTGGTCGCGGATGCCGAGCGCTACCTCGGGGTCCCCTACGTCTGGGGCGGGACCAGCCCAACGACCGGCTTTGACTGCTCCGGCCTTGTCCAGCACGTCTACGCCGATCTCGGCATCTCGCTCCCCCGCACCGCTGCAGAGCAGGCCACCACGGGGACGCCGGTCGCGAGCCTCGCCGACGCCCAGCCGGGCGATCTTCTGTTCTTCAACCCGGGAGAGGGCGGCATTCCCGCCAATGAGCCCGGTCATGTCGGCATCTACGTGGGAAACGGCGAGATGATCGACGCCCCCTACACCGGTACCGACGTGCAGGTGCAGGCCGTCACCGGGGCCCCGTTCGAGATCCGGCGCGAGAGCCTCCCCGCTTCGGCCGCATCGACGAGTCCGTCGCCCACGAGCGAGGGGACCACGGCGATTGGCTCGGTGCAGGTGCCGAGCGCCGATGCCTCCCTTGTACAACAGGCCTCGTCCTCCTCGGGTGTTCCCGCTTCCCTGCTCGCTGCCCTCCTTCAGACCGAGTCCGGCTTCGATCCGACCGCCGTCTCCTCCGCCGGGGCCGAGGGGATCGCACAGCTGCTCCCGAGCACGGCAGCTGCCGCCGGTGTCAACCCGAACGATCCTGCCCAGGCGATCCCCGCTGCAGCCAGCATCCTCGCGGGCAACGAGCGTCAGCTCGGCTCGTGGGACCTGGCACTTGCTGCATACAACGCGGGAATGGGAGCGGTCGAACAGGCGGGCGGGATCCCCCAGAACGGGACGACGCCCTCCTACGTCCAGACCATTCTTTCCGAGGCCGGGTTGACGTCGAGCGCCTCGCCCAACCTTCAGGCGCTGCCCGCCAACTCGGCGGCGGCCGGCCCGTCGGTCGCCAGCGCGACCATCGCTAGCGCGACCGACCTTGGCGGTACCAGCACGACCGGGGCAACGGCAACGCCGCCAAGTACGGGCGGTGTCTCGTGAGTGCGGCCGCCGTGCGCTCGGCAACAGCGCCAAGCAGGAGCCGTCCCGACAGCGACCCGCCCGGCGCAGCCGGGCCCGTCGCGGACGTCGGCCAATCCGGGTCGTTCGCCTCGTTGCTCGAGCAGCCCGCCGCCCCGACGGATCGCCAAGCCGGACACGACGCAGAAGCTGGGCGCAAGGATGCCGAACGCAAGCTCGCCACCGGCCACACTGGCGATCAGACGTCGGCCGACTCGGCCGTCACCTCCTACCTCGGATTCGCGCCACTCGCGCCACCGCGCCTCGACAGCGATGCCGCTCGTGGCCCTTCGCGCTCCGATGCCGCGTCGAGCTCGACTTCCGCAGGTCCGGTCCTCCCAAGTGTCACTTCGGCTCTGGAGCCCCGACACTTCTCGACGGCCTCATCGGCCAACGAGGATGGGAGCGGCCTCGCCAAGGCGGCTTCGGCGGCGTTTGAGGGCGCGAGCCAACTCGCCGAGACCGGCGAAGTGCCGCGCGCTCCCGCCTCGGGCACCGCCGAGTCCTTGGGCACCGTGACCGAGGAATCGCCGGCGTCCTCGTCGCCGCTCGTCACCACCTCCGGTTCATCGCTCAGCGCCCTCCCCGACCCCCCGCTGCGCGTTGCGCCGTTGCCGTTCGCCCCTGGGCCGTTCCCGAGCGCGGGTTCAGGCGAGCCTGAGCACCACGCCAGCGCGCCGGTCCAACCCAAGGCGAGCGGACCACGAGAGAGCGTTGGCGGCTCGCCGCCCGCAAAGGACAGCACCGGGATCGGCGGGACGGGGAGCTCCCCCACCGAGGCTGCTGTCGGCACCGAGGTGGCACGCTCAGCTCTCGCTCGCGCCCAGGGCCGAGGCGTTCCGGCCGCTCCCGGCCAAGCGAGCGCCAGCGCAGCACCGGTCCTCGTCTCCCCGAGCGCCCCCGAGCTTCACCCTGCTCAGGGCGCGCCGAGCAGCGCGGGGGCACCGTCGAACGGCCCCGTTGCCGCTGCGCACCGCCGCTACGAACCCGGCCAGGCCTTCGCCCTCATGGACCCCGTGGCTGGTCCCGTCGCGCCAACGCCATCATCGGCTGCGCCGTCCCCGAGCGGGTCGGAGCAACCGGCCGGGGCGCCGACTTCTGAGCTCGCTGCTTCCGTGTCCCGACTCGTCGCTGCGGGCGACGGGAATCATTCGGTTCGGGTTGATCTGCATCCCCCCGAGCTCGGCCACGTGCAGGCGACGGTGACGGTTCACGGGGACGACGTCCGGGTTCTCGTCAGCGCGGCCAACCCGGCCGGCCATGAGGCACTCGCCCGTCACCTCGGAGAGCTCCGCCAGGCGCTCGACGACACGGGAGCCGGGAAACTCTCCCTCTCGCTCGCCCCCGAACCCGGTGGTGGCGGCCAGTCGGGCTCCGGCCGCCCGTCCGCCGAAGGCACCTCGATGGGCGGCGCCCCGACCCTCGGGAACGGAGACGACGCCGCTTCGGGCCCCCTCGCTGCGGCGAACGCGTCGGCGGGCGGCGGCCGACACGACATCCACGTGATCCTGTGAGCACTCGGAGGAGCAGATGACCATCCCCGTCGAAGCGATCGGCAGCCCGTTCAGCGCGGCCACCACTGGCGCCGCGGCCGGTACCGGCTCAGCCAGCAGCACCGGCTCGGGATCGACCTCGGGAGGAAACGCCGCGTCGATCACCAACGGGCTGCTCGCCCCGAACCAATTCCTGAACCTTCTCGTGGACAGCTTGAAGTACCAGGACCCGCTGAACCCCACCAGCAGCGCGGACTTTCTCACCCAGCTCGCCGCCCTCTCCCAGGTGGACAGCCTGCAGAGCCTCCAGCAGACCGATGCCACCTCCACCGCGGCCGGGCTGCTCGGAGAGACGGTGAGCGGCACCGACGCTAACGGCCATTCGGTCACCGGTGAGGTGACCGGCGTCACGCTCAGCTCCAACGGGCCGTCGCTCACCGTGGGCGATACCTCCTTGACCCTCGCCCAAGTAAGCGGGGTGACCCCCTCTGCGGCCGCCACCTCCTCCGCCGCGCCAGCCGCTGGCTCAGCGGCGGCGCCCACGGCCGGCGCCACTGGAGGCTGAGCGCGATCGCACGACTCCGACACCCAACCCGACCGCATCGAATCGACCCGAGAACCAGGAAGGAACTCCCATGACCGTCCGCTCGCTCGCCGCAGCAGACTCCGGCATCACCACGATGCAGACCATGATCGACACTATTGGCAACAACGTTGCCAACTCCAATACCGACGGGTACAAGCAGACGACCGCTGAGTTCTCTGACGTGCTCACCGAGCAGCTGACGCCCTCGAGCGCGCCGATCCCCGGCCTCGCCAGCACCAACCCGTCGGCGATCGGCTCGGGCGACCAGCTGGCCGCCATCACGACGAACTTCTCCGAGGGGGCCGTCGTCCAGACCGGTGTGCCCTCGAACGCCGCCATCCAAGGTGACGGGTTCTTTGTCGTGAGCCGGAGCGGTCAGAACTTCTACACCCGAAACGGTGACTTCCAGCTGGACAAGAATGGCATCCTCGAGACCGCGGACGGCTCCGAGGTCCAGGGCTGGGCCGCCGGACAGCCCACGACCGGACCCACCGGGCCGCTCACGATCCCCACGGGCCTGACCATCGCCCCCCAGCAGAGCTCGTCGGTGTCGCTCGGAGGAAACCTCCCCGCCGGGGCACCCACGACGAGCCCGGTGACCACCACGACCACGCTGTACGACTCCCAGGGCAACACCGTGCCGATCACGGTCACCCTCACGCCTACGGGCACCGCCGGGCAGTGGAACATGACGGCGACGGACGCCACGAACACCCCTCTGCTCGGTGGCGGCGTGCTCGTAGCCTTCGGGGCGAACGGACAGCTGTCGACCGTCGGTGGCACGGCCGTGAGCGCCACGGCGCCGACCACGGTCGCACTCACCACCCCCAGTGCGGGGACCTGGAAGGCTGGAACCGCGATCAACTTGTCGTTCCCGGCTCCGGGCACCAACGGGGCCGTGACCCAGTTCGGGGGCAGCGCGAGCTTCGGTGTGACCCAGAACGGCTACGCCTCAGGAACCCTCGAGTCCTACTCGATCGGCCAGGGTGGAGACATCACCGGGACGTTCTCGAACGGCCAGTCCCAGACCCTCGGCACGATCGCCCTCGCCACCTTCACCAACCCGGGCGGTCTCGCCGACACCGGCAACCTGCTCTACCAGACGAGCGCCGCCTCGGGTCAGCCGCAGGTCGGCGCTCCCGGCTCGGGTGGGCGCGCCACGATCCTCGGCGGTGCGCTCGAGCAGTCCAACGTCGACCTGGCGAGTCAGCTGACGAGCCTGATCGAGGCCCAGACGGACTACCAGGCGGACACCAAGGTGGTGTCCACCACCCAGACAGCGCTGCAGGCACTCGTCACCAACGCCTGAGCAGTGAGTCCATGAGGTCGCTTCGGCGCAGTCGCCTGGCGGGCACACGGGCGGGCGGAGGCGCCCGCCCGTGTGCTCAACCTCTTGCTCGGAGCCGCCGTTAACGACGGTGAGGCCCGGCCGGACGTGTCCGGGCGTGCGGGTTCGGCGGCGCCGTCCGGCGTGGGAGCGAAAGCTGTGATCGTGGTGAACAGGCTGGACGGACGCAAGATGGCACTCAACGTGGACCGCATCGAGCGGGTCGAGCGCAACGAGGCCACGAGCGACACCAACTTGTATTTCATCGGCGGCGCCCGACTCACCGTGACCGACCCGGCCGAGGACCTGATCGCGGAGATCGTCGAGGCCAAGGCACGAGTCATGGCACGTGCCTTCACGCTTGCCGGAGAGTACGGGCGGCCGGAAACCAGCCTCGTGCCCACCCCGCTTCGCGTCTTCCAGCCCGAGGCCGACTGAGATGACGCCCGCCGGCATCATCATGGCGCTCGGCGCCATCGTCGTCTCGATGCTCATGGACGGGGGCCAGCCGACCGCCCTCATCAAGCTTCCCGCGCTCTTGCTCGTGGTCGGCGGGACCATCGGCGCCACGATCGCCGGCGGCGTGCGCAAGGACGCGCTGCGCATGCCCAAAGCACTCCTCCTCGCGTTCCGGCCGAAGTATCGCTACGACGCAGCCGGCTTCGCCGAACACCTCATCACGCTTGCGCGCGACGCTCGTACCGGCGGACTGAAGGTCCTCGAGCGCGAGCTGCCCGAGGCCCAAGAGGACGCCTTCGTCCGCACCGGTGTCGAGCTGATCGCAACAACCTCCGACCCTGACCGGGTCCGCCAGGTCCTCGAAGCCGAGATCATGGCGATGCGTGACCGCCACCGCACCTGCTGGAAGGCGTACGCCGAGATGGCCGGTTTCGCACCGACGATCGGGATCCTCGGGACCGTGATCGGTCTCGTGCGAGTGCTCGGCAACCTCACGAGCCCGGGCAAGCTCGGCCCGGCGATCGCCTCGGCCTTCACCGCCACGCTATGGGGCGTGCTCTCGGCCAACATCATCTGGCTGCCGATCTCCAACAAGCTCAAGCGCCTCTCCGAGGAAGAGACGCGCTACAAGGCGCTCGTGATCGAGGGTCTGCTGGCGGTACAAGAAGGCCTTTCCGGACCCCAGCTGCGCGATCGCCTCGTTCCCTACCTGCCGCCCGAAGACCGCGAGCAGACCGTCGCAGCCACCGGCGGGGTGCGGGTGGCTCGAGGGGACGCGGCCGCATGAGCTATAGCTCGCCGCTTGCGCGCTCGCTCGAAGACCCGGGCAACGAGCACGATCCCGGGTCCTCCAACGACCGCTGGCTGCTCACGTACTCGGACATGATCACGCTCCTGCTCGTGCTGTTCATCGTTCTGTACGCGCTTTCCAGCTTGAACAAGGTGAAGTACGCCGAGTTCCAGCACGGCGTCGCTCGATCGTTCACGAGCGGCACCCGTGCCTCGAGCCCGAAGAAGCCGACCCTGCGTTCGCACGGCCAACCCGCCACCGGCAAGCCGATCGCCTCGCTTCGCACCGTCGAGAGCGCCCTGGCGTCGGCGATCGCTCGGGCGGGCTACTCCAAGGACGTGACGATCACGCGCACCGCCGACCGGGTGATCGAAAGCTTCGTCTCCGGAAAGCTCTTCTTCGCGAACGGCGAGGCCGCCCTCAGTGCCCTCGGAATCCGGGTAGTCGACGTCTCGGCTTCGGTGATCACTCGCTTCGCCAACCCCGTCGACGTCGACGGCTACGCCAACAATGTGCCGGTGGTCGGAGGCCCCTACGCCAATAATTGGGTGCTCTCGTCGGTTCGCGCCGACAACGTCGTCAGCCGGCTGTCGGCGGATGGGGACCCGCCCGCCCAGCTGCTCGCGCTCGGCTTCGGTCAGTACCACCCGGTCGCCGGCGGAACGTCAGCGGCGAGCCTCGCCGCCAACCGGCGCGTCAACATCGTCATCCTCACCAAGCGGACGGAGGGCCAGTGACCGGCGGCGTGCGCTCCCACGACTTTCGCCGCTCGGAGGGCATCGACCGCAGCTTCGTGCGGGCGCTGCACGCCGTGTTCGACACCTTCGCACGCCATGCCACCGTCGACCTGTCGACACAGCTGCGCACCCAGTGCCAGTGCCAGTTCGGCGGGGTGGACGAGATGCTGTGGCGCGAGGCCGCCGAGCGCCTCGGGGACCCGCCCTACCTCGTCACCTTCACGCTGCCCCCGTTCATCGGGACCGCGGTCTTCGCAGTGCGGCTGGGCACGGCGATGCGGATGCTCGAGTTTCGTCTCGGTGGTGGCAGCTCGCCACAATTCGCCGACCACGGCGAGCCGACCGAGACCGACTTCGGCATCCTCGCTCCGCTGTTCACCTCGCTCCTCGACGAGCTGGCACGTGCGCTCGCTCGAGTCCGTGAGACCACGGCGGTGCTCGTCGGACAGGAGTCCAATCTCCAGTTCGTCCAGCTCACGACCCCGAACGAGATGTGCCTGCTGGCCAACTTCGAGCTGACGCTCGCCGACGACGAGCCAAGCGAAGCAGTGCTCTGCTTGCCCTTCGCCCTCATCCGCCAGATCATCGAGGCGATGCGGGCTACCCAGGCGCGCGCGACCAACCTCGACGCCCTGACCGATGGGCACGAGCAGGTCCTCCAAGTCCCGATGCGCCTCCACTTGGAGATCCCACCCATCGAGCTCCTCGGCCCCGAGCTCGCCGCCCTGCGACCGGGCGACGTGCTGCGGCTGTACCACCCGGTGGAGCGACCCCTCGACCTGCGGGCCGAGGGGGTCCTGGTCGCCCGGGCCCGTCAGGGCCGATCCGGAGCGCGCATGGCGTGCTCTGTCGTCGAGGAGGTGCACGAATGAGCATGAATCCACCCAGCGGAGGGCCGTCGGCTGAGGCCCCCAGCAGCGAGGTCCTGCGCAGCGAGAGCGGCTGGGACCGGCGCATGGCACGGATCCGGGAGGTTCCCCTTCGCATCAGCGTCCAGATCGGCCAGACGAAGATGCCGATCGGGGCCGTCCTCGAGCTGCGCGTCGGGCAGGTGATCGAGCTCGACCGCCAGGTCGGGGCGCCGGTCGACATCGTGGCCAACGAAGAGGTCGTCGTCGCGCGCGGCGAAGTCGTCGAAGTCGACGACGAGTACGGCGTGCGGATCACCGAGATCGTGCCGGGGGCGCTCGGCTGATGACGACCTTCCTCCTCTTCATCCGGATGCTGCTTGCACTCGGGTTCGTGCTCGGGCTGCTGTACGTCTGCTCACGGATCGCACGCCGGTTCCAGTCGCGCGGGGTCCTGCCCGGTGCCCGAAGCGCCGCGGGATCGGCGGGTCGCGCTCCGCGGATCGCAGGAAGGGGCGCACCCACCTCGCGCAAGATGGCGTTCGCTCGCGCCGGGCGGCTGCCCCGGGTCCAGAGGACCGCGGCCGAC
>JAODBN010000237.1 GCA_025463965.1 Acidimicrobiaceae bacterium | reverse complement strand
GCTCACGCTCCCGGTCTCGGGTCGGCCGCACGCCGAGTCAGCGGCCCGTATCGAGTTGTAGCTCCGGGCGGCTCGCGACGAGTTCGGGCGCATGCGGCTGGCGGTTCGCCGCGTACGCGAGCTTCTCGAGCATGGGCGGACGAGGCGATGGCTCAGCAGTCGCCGGTTGGCCGATGAGACGGTCTTGTAACCGGACATTCTTCCGTTCGCGCCCGGAAAAGTTGCCCACGATGTGCGTACCGAGCGGGTAGCGGCCGTCGCCGACGCGTCGCCCCAAGCGAGCCAAGGACGCGCTGGTAAGACGAACGTACGTTCGATACGGTGCGAGCGTGGAGCGTCGGGCGGTACGACAGCAGGACGCCCAGGAAACGACGGCCCAGAACGCCCTCAAGGCCGGCCGGATCCCTCGGGAGCGCCGCGCTGGCCAGGGCGGGTACGTCCCCTACGCCGAGCTGCACGCCCACTCGAACTTCAGCTTCCTCGACGGCGCTTCCCAGCCCGAGGAGCTGGCGCTCGCCGCGCAGCGCCTCGGGCTCGAGGCGCTGGCGCTGACCGATCACGACGGCTGCTACGGGGTGGTCCGCTTCGCCCTGGCGGCCCAGGCGGTAGGGCTGCCCACCCTGTTCGGGGCCGAGCTGACCCTGCCCCCGCCGGGAGCGGCCAAGGCGACCGAACGCGCCGGGGCCATCGACCCGGAGGGGACCCACCTCGTAGTGCTGGCCCGCGGTCCGCAGGGCTACGCCCGGCTCTGTCGGGCCATCAGCGCCGCCCAGCTGGCCGGGGGAGAAAAGGGGCGCCCGGCCTTCTCCCTCGAGGAGCTCGCCGGGGCCCATGGCGGGCAGTGGCAGGTGCTCACGGGCTGTCGCCACGGGGCCGTCCCCGCCGCCCTCGAGCGGGAGGGGCCGGCCGCCGCGGCCCGGGAACTGGCGCGCCTGGTGGAGGCCTTCGGGCGCGACGCGGTCGAGGTTGAGCTGATCGATCAGGGTGACCCGCTCGCCGGAGCCCGCAACGACGCCCTGGCTGCCGTGGCCGCCCGGTCGGGGGTGGGTCTCGTGGCGACGACCAACGCCCACTACGCGACCCCGGCCCGCTACCAGCTGGCCACGGCACTCGCTGCGATCCGCTCGCGCTCGAGCCTCGAGGAGGTGGAGGGCTGGCTCCCGCCGTGGGCCGGAGCCAGCTTGCGCTCGGGGGCCGAGCAGGCCAGGCGCTTCTCACGCTTCCCCGGGGTGGTAGAGCGCGCAGCAGAGCTCGGGCGGGCCTTCGCCTTCGACCTTCGCCTGGTCGCCCCCGGCCTTCCTCCCTTCCCGGTGCCGGAGGGCTGCGACGAGGCGAGCTTCCTGCGCCGACTGGTGGAGGAGGGGGGAGTGCGCCACTACGGCTTGCGGGGAGAAGAGCGCGTTCCTGGAGCCTGGGCCCAGCTCGACCGGGAGCTTGACGTGATCGAGGCCCTGAACTTCCCCGGCTACTTCCTCGTCGTCTGGGACATCGTCGAGTTCTGCCGCCGGGAGGACATCTACTGCCAAGGGCGCGGCTCGGCGTCGAACTCGGCGGTGTGCTTCGCCCTCGGGATCTCGAAGGTGGACGCCGTCGCCTACGGGCTGCTGTTCGAGCGCTTCCTCTCCTCGGCCCGAGAGGGGCCGCCCGACATCGACCTCGACATCGAGTCGGGGCGGCGCGACGAGGTGATCGCCTACGTCTACGAGCGCTACGGCCGCCACCATGCCGCGCAGGTGGCGAACGTGATCACCTACCGCCCCCGCTCTGCCGTGCGCGACGCCGGGCGAGCCCTCGGCTACCCGGCCGGGGCGCTCGATGCCTGGTCCCGCCAGATCGGCTCCTTCGCCGCCCTTCCGATCGTCGATCCCCGAGAGCACCCCGGGCGCGAGCCGGTCCGAGCCGAGCCCTCCTCGGAGCGGGCACGGCGCGCTGCCGCGCACCTCGCCGGCCACGACGTCCCCTCTGAGGTGCTCGCCCTCGCGGTGGAGCTCGAGGGCTTCCCCCGCCACCTCGGGATCCACTCGGGCGGCATGGTCATCTGCGACCGGCCGGTCGTGGAGGTCTGCCCGGTGGAGTGGGCCCGGCGGGAGGGCCGCAGCGTGCTCCAGTGGGACAAGGACGACTGCGCCTCGATCGGGCTCGTGAAGTTCGACCTGCTCGGCCTGGGCATGCTGGAGGCCCTGCACGTCATGGTCGACCTCGTGGCGGCCTTCTCCGGGGAGCGGGTGGACCTTGCCCACCTGCCCCAGGAGCCGGCGGTCTACGAGATGCTGACCCGGGCGGACTCGATGGGGGTGTTCCAGGTCGAGAGCCGGGCCCAGATGGCCACGCTTCCGCGGCTGCGGCCGGAGTGCTTCTACGACCTCGTCGTGGAGGTGGCCCTCATCCGGCCCGGTCCCATTCAGGGCGGCTCGGTCCACCCCTACCTGCGCCGGCGCCGCGGGGAGGAGGAGCCCACCTACCTCCATCCGCTACTCGAGCCGTCGTTGAGAAAGACCCTCGGGGTGCCGCTGTTCCAAGAGCAGCTGATGCAGATGGCGATCGACGCCGCCGGCCTGACGCCGGCCGAGGCGGACCAGCTGCGCCAGGCGATGGGGGCCAAGCGCTCCAGTGAGCGGATGGAGCGGCTCCGGCGTCGCCTGGAGGAGGGGATGACCGAGCGGGGGATGAGCGAGGAGGTGATCGCCAAGATCTACGAGCAGCTCTCGGCCTTCGCCAACTTCGGCTTCCCCGAGTCCCACGCCATCTCCTTCGCCCACCTCGTCTACTCCTCGGCCTGGTTCAAGCTGAACCACCCCGCCGCCTTTCTCGCCGGCCTGCTCAACTCCCAGCCGATGGGCTTCTGGTCGCCCCAGAGCCTGGTGGCCGACGCCCGGCGCCACGGCCTTGTCGTCCGTCGCCCCGAGGTGAACGCCACGGTCCCCGGGGCCTTCTTGGTGGTCGACCCCGACAGCGCCAAGGGCATCGGGGTGCACCTCGGTCTCGACGCCGTGCGCGGCGTGGGCGAGGAGTGCGCGGCGCGCATCGCCGAGCGATCCCCGTACGCGGACCTGGAGGACCTGGCACGGCGCGCCGATCTCGGACGGCCTCAACTGGAGGCGCTCGCCACCGCTGGCGCGCTCGCCTGCCTGGACGACGACACCGCCGCGGAGACGGTGGATCACGCCAGTCAGAAGAAAGGCGCCGGGACGCGCTCGCGCCACTCCCGCCGGGCCGCGCTTTGGGCGGCGGGGGCCTTCGCCGAGGCAGGCCCGGACCGCCTGCCCGGGACCGTGCTCGGTGCCGACGCCCCCGAGCTTCCCGAGATGGACCTCCTCGAGGAGGCGGCGGCCGACCTGTGGGCGACCGGAGTGACCCCCGATCGCCACCCGCTGCGCCACCTGCGCGAGGAGCTCGCCGCGATCAACGTGGTGACCGTGGCGGATCTGCTCGAGCGGGGCGAGGACGGAACGCGCGTGGTGGCCGCTGGGGTGGTCACCCACCGCCAGCGTCCGGGGACGGCGGGAGGGACGGTCTTTGTGAACCTGGAGGACGAGACGGGGGTCCTCAACGTGATCTGCTCGGCCGGCTGCTGGGCTCGCTATCGCCGGGAGGTGGCCACCGCGCCCGCCCTCCTCGTACGGGGCCGGGTCGAGCGGGCGGGCGAGGTGGTGGCGGTGGTGGCCGAGAAGATGGAGCCACTCTCGCTCCCGGTCATGGTGGGGCGCTCGCGCGACTTTCGCTGAGGCCCGTACGAGATCGCACGCGAGCATGACCAGCTCTTCGGACGGGTAGCGAAGCCAGACATGGCCCCACGAGCGCCGTTTCCCCGTGCTCGCCCAGCCTTCACCGACGCGCCGAGCTTGCGAGCACCCCGAGGGGGGAAGTGAGGGACGCCCCCGAGCGCCAGGACGGTTATGTCCCCCTCGAGGAGTACGCGATCTTGAGCGACGGCCGCACCGTGGCGCTCGTGGCAGGCGACGGTCGCATCGACTGGTGGCCGCTTCCCACGCTCGACTCGCCGCCGCTCTGCGCGGCCATCCTCGATCCCGACGAGGGCGGCCACTTCGCGCTCAGCCCGCTGACGCCGTTCACCCTCAGCCGTCGCTACGTGCCGGGCACCAACGTGCTCGAGACGACCTATCGGACCGACACCGGCTCGGTCCGGGTGACCGAGGCGCTCAACACCGGCCAGGCAGGCCGGCTGCCCTGGACCGAGCTCGCCCGGCGCGTGGAGGGCCTCGAGGGAACCGTGGCCATGCACTGGGAGCTCGTCCCCGGCGACCGCTTCGGCCAGGCCCGGCCGTGGGTCTCCCACCAAAACGGTCGGCCGATCGTTCACCTCGGGGACCAGTCGGTCTCCGTGGTGCTCGAGGGGCCCGGGACACGGGAGGACACCGCCCACACGGTGGGGGGCACGCTGTCATGCAGCGAGGGCTCTTGTCACCTCGTGGCCGTCGTCGCCACCGACGACGAGCCGCTGTTCCTGCCCTCGAGCCAGGCGGTGCTCGGTCGCCTCGAGCGGACCGTCGCCGAGTGGTGCCACTGGAGCGAGCAGGTCACGCGCCGCGGTCGGTGGAAAGAGGCCGTGCTGCGCTCAGCGCTCGCGCTGAAGAGCCTGCACTTCGGCCCGAGCGGCGCCATCGCCGCGGCGGCCACGACCGCGCTCCCCGAGACGATCGGTGGCGCACGGAACTGGGACTACCGCTACTCCTGGGTGCGGGACTGCTCGTTCTCGATCGACGCGCTGATCCAGCTTGAGCTCCACGAGGAGGTGCACGCTTCCATCTCGTGGCTGCTCGGGGCGCTGCGTGGCACCGCACCGATGCTGCACGTCTTCTACAGCCTGGCCGGGAAGGTAGCCGACAACGAGGTCCGCCTCGCCGTCCCCGGGTACCGTGGCAGCCGCCCGGTGTTCGCCGGCAACTCCGCCGAAGCCCAGGTGCAGCTCGGCACCTTCGGCGACCTTTTCGACACGGTGCAGCGCTACGTGGACGAGGGCAACGTGCTCGACCCGCACACCTCCTCGCTGCTGGCAGACCTCGCCAACCAGTGCTGTGACACCTGGAGGACCCCGGACTCGGGGATCTGGGAGCTCGACGAGCTGCAGCACTACACGATCTCGAAGATCGGCTGCTGGGTGGCGCTCGATCGCGCCGGGCGCCTCGCGGACGGCGGCCAGCTCTCGCAGCGCTGGGCGTCCCGATGGCGCGAGGAGGCCGCCGAGATCAAGGCCTGGGTCGATGAGCACTGCTGGTCGGAGGCCAACGGCGCCTACAGCTTCTATGCCGGCACCGACCGCCTGGACGCCGCGGTGCTGCTCGCCGGGCGCACCGGGTTCGACCGTGGCAAGCGCCTCGCCGGGACGGCCGAGGCGGTGCTGAGCGAGCTCGCCCGTGGGCCGGCCGTCTACCGCTACTCCGGGATGGAGTCCGAGGAGGGCGCCTTCGTGGCGTGCAGCTTCTGGCTCGTCGACGCGCTCGCTCGCGTGGGGCGCCTCGAGGAGGCGGCGCGGCGCATGGACGGGGCCGTCGCCATGGCGAACGAGGTCGGTCTGCTCTCCGAGGAGATCGACCCCGACACCGGAGCGTTCCTCGGCAACCTCCCCCAGGGACTCTCGCACCTTGCGCTGATCAACGCGGCTCACCTCCTCGAGCGCCTGGGCGTGGGGGCCGACGAGGACGGAAACGGCTAGCTCCGAGAACCCGGGCGCCGGCTGGGCCCGGGCAGAGCAGCGATCAGCGGGCGAGGAGCGATCCGGCGGTGGCCAGGCCGAGGCAGATGACGAGCACGCGGAGCCACACGGCCGGCACCTTGCGGGCGATCCTTGCTCCCACGTAGCCGCCGATCAGGGCGGTCCCGGCCAGCAGACCAGCGGCAGACCAGGCGATTGGGGCTCTGATCACGAAGATCAATGCGGCGAGGGTGTTCACTGCGAGCGAGAGCACCGCGCGCAGTCCGTTGATGCGTACGAGCCGGTCGATGATCGAGCTCCCGAGCACCGCGAGCAGGATCACCCCGAGCCCGGCGCCGAAGTAGCCGCCGTAGATCGAGGCGAGGAAGATGCCGCCGTGCACGAGCCAACTGTGGCCTTCCTTCACGACATCGGGATCCGAGCGCCGGCGCAGGCGTGCGGCGAGGAGCGGCTGGCAGGCGAACAGCACGCCCGCGAAAAGGATGAGGTACGGGGCGATGCTGCTGAAGGCGGAGCTCGGGGTCGTGAGGAGGAGCACGCCTCCTACGGTCCCGCCGCCGACGGTGGCGGGCAGCAGACGCACCAGCCGGTCCCGCTGTCCCGAGAGCTCGACGCGAAAGCCGGCCAGGCCCCCGATGTAGCCGGGCCAGATACCGACGGTGGAAGTGACGTTGGCGGCAAGCGCCGGGTAGCCGAGGGCGATGAGCGCCGGGAAGGTAAGCAAGGTTCCCCCGCCGGCGATGCCGTTCACCATGCCCGCGCCGAGGCCAGCGAGCGCCAGTACTACGGCGCGCCCGGTGTCCAGATCCGGCACGGCCATCGGCGAATGGTAGTCGGGCACCTCTCGCGCCACTCCGAGTTGACGCGGAGAGTGAGCGGCGCAACGCTGAGCGTGTGAGCGCGCAGGCCGAACCCCCGGCGGCCACCTCGGGGACGGAGCCGATCGGGCTCGCCTCGGTGGAGGTCGATCCCGTGCTTCTGGCGGTCGAGGGCAGCGATGCCGAAGCGCTGATGGCCGGAATGGGGTTCATCGACAAGGCGGAACTGCTCGGGGCGTTCAGAACGCTGCCCGGGGAGGGCTGGCGCCTGGTGAACGAGACCCGCGCTGAGCGCGTCTACGCGGCACCCGAGAAGGACGCGCCCCGTACCTGGGCAGTGGTCTCGCTCGAGCTGCGCGAGGGGGTATGGCGCCTCGTGGGCTCGAGGCGCCACGAGCGCGAACGGCCGAGCCGGGCCCAGCGGCGGCGCTCGGTGGAGCTCGTCTGGCCCGGCGAGCAGGTCTTCCAGGTCGGCGCGACCCCGCGACCGTGGGCCGAGCTGCGCAACGCGGGCGAGCGAGTGTGGCGGGGCGACTCAGCGGAGCTGCTTCACGTCGTGGCGCATCTCGTCGATCTGTCAACCGGCCGCCAGATGTTGGCCTCGCGGTGGGTCGGCTTCTCTCCCAAGTTCGAAGGCTCCGAGGATCTCGTGGTGCTGCCGCCGGGGGGAAGCATCTACCTTCCGGCCGTCCTCGCGACGCTGTCCACCGATCAGCTGGCTCCGGGTCGCTACGGGATCGTCGGCAAGATCGCCTCGCTGGGCTTGGGCTCATCGCTCGGACACATCCGCCTCGTCGAGGCCGAATAGCGCTCAGCCTCAGGCTCGAGGAGGCACACGCTCTCGCCGGATGCTCGGGCACGGCGTCGTGACACAGTATCTAGGTGAGCAGCTCCTCGGTTTCCGTTTCGCCCGAGCGCGTCGCCATCGAGCTCGGCGCGCTGGACGAGCTGCGAGCGCGCCTTGCTCGCACCCGCCTGCCACCAACGGGGACTGACGACTGGTCCCGCGGGGTCCCGCTTGGCTGGCTGGAGGAGTTGCTGGCTGAATGGCAGACGTTCGACGTCGGCGCCTTCCAGGCTCGCCTCGACGAGCTGACGCATGTGCGCGCGGAGATCGACGGGCACTCGGTCCACGCGGTGCACCTCGTGGGGCGGGGGGAGCGGCCGCTGCCGCTCCTGCTGACCCACGGTTGGCCGGGATCGTTCTGTGAGTACCTGGATCTCTTGCCGCTCCTCGTCGATCCCGCGGCTCACGGAGGCGATCCGGCAGACGCCTTCAGCGTCATCGTCCCCGCACTGCCGGGCTTCGCCTTCTCGGGACCCCCGGCGCCGGCCCTCACGCGCCAAGGCGTCGCCGAGCTGTGGAACCGGCTTGTCGTCGAGGGGCTCGGCTATGAGCGGTACGTCGCGCACGGGAGCGACATCGGGTCGGGGGTGACCGCGTGGTTGGCGCGGACGCACCCCGAGGCGGTGGGCGCCATCCACCTCGCCACACCGGGTTTGGCGGTCGCACCCGAGCCCCGAACCAGCGCCGAGGAGACGTACACCGCCGCGGTCCAGGCGTGGTCGGCCGAGGAAGGGGGCTACGCGCACGAGCACTCGACAAAGCCCTCCACTCTCGCCGTCGGACTCACCGACAGCCCTGCGGGTCTGGCCGCATGGATCGCGGAGAAAGTCGTGGCGTGGTCCGCCAAGACCGAAGACGGCTCACCCGCCTTCTCCCGGGATCTTCTTCTCGGAACACTCACGCTCTACTGGGTCACCCACACGATCGGCTCCTCATTGCTGCCCTACTGGGCCCACCTGCACCTGCCTGGCGGTCCCCTTCCCATCGACGATCCGTCGCCGGTTCCCACCGCGTTGAGCATCTTCGGCGGCGAGCGAGTCCCCTTCCCCAAACCGCCTCGTGAGCTTGCGGAGCGGTACTTCAACGTGACGAGCTGGGCCGAGCACGATCGTGGCGGCCACTTCCCGGCGGTCGCCGAGCCCGAGCTGCTCGCCGCGACGCTGCGAGACGCCTTCAGACCATTTCGGAATGCCTGACTTGGGATGTGACGGCAGCGCCCGCGCCGGATAGGGGTGCGAGATCGGTCAGCAAGCTCGGGCCGGTTCCGCGAGCGGAGACGTCTCTGGTCGCTTCAGAGCCGACACTCCTCGCCGGGGGAGGATGACCTCGTCGATCAGCCCGTACGCCATGGCGCCTTCGGGGTCGAGGTAGTAGTCACGATCGATGTCCTGCTCCACCTGGCCGACGTCGCGCCCGCTGTGGTGGGCGATGATCTCGGCCATTCGGCGTGTGAGCGAAAGGACCTCCCGGAGCTGGATCTCCATGTCCCTCGGTGCTCCACGGGTTCCCGCAGAGCCTTGGTGGATCATGATGCGGGCCGAGGGCAGCGCCAGCCGCCGGCCGGGCGAGCCACCGGCGAGGATCATCGCCGCAGCAGACATGGCCATCCCCACGCAAATAGTGGAGACCTCGCAGCGCACGTGCTGCATCACGTCATAGATCGCCATGCCGGCATAGGCCATGCCACCGGGCGAATTGATGTAGAGCGAGATCTCCTTGTCGGGATCGTCGGCCTCGAGATAGAGGATCTGGGCGACGATCAAGTTGGCGATGTCGTCGTCGACCTCCTGGCCGAGAAAGACGATCCGCTCGCGCAAAAGCAGCGAGTACAGATCGAAGGCTCGTTCGCCTCGCCCGGAGGACTCGAGCACGGTGGGGATCAGGGATCGCAGGCTCAGAGATTGCGGCACGGCTGGCTCCTCCCGACGGAGGATGTCGACGCCACGTGTTGTCGCGAGCTCCGCCGGCAACACGACGATATCGCGTATTCGAGATACCGTCGGAGAGGTATCCTGAGCCGATGGCAGGCGGTGAAGAGCGCGAGCAGCGGCGCCGCTCGGTGTTCCCCGGCTTCTCGGAGCTGGCCGAGCGGCGGGGCGCCCTAGCGGCCGACCTCGTGGCCCGTCGCCGGGCGCTCGGGCTCTCCCAGACGGAGGTGGCGGCCAGGATGGGTACCTCGCAGTCGGCAGTGGCACGGCTGGAGTCGGGCGCGGCGGACGTCAGGCTCTCCACCGTCGAGCGCTACGCCGCCGCGCTGGGCTCTGTCGTGGGCTGGCGGGTGGAGGACCTCCCGTGAGGGCGCCGGGAGCTGCGAGCGGATGGCCAGGGACGTCGAGCGGAGCCATGGAGGAGCTGCTCGCGACGGAGCGCTTCGCAGCGCGGAAGGTCTCGTGGTGGGGCCGCCTGGACTCGGCTGGAGCCGAGACGGTGGCCGCCCAGCTGATGACTCTCGACGCGGTGGGAGAAGAGCCCATCGAGCTGACGCTCTCGTGCCCCGGCGGAAGCCTGGACGCAGCGCTCTCGCTCGTGGACGTGGTCGACCTGCTCGGTGTTCCCGTCCACGCCGTCGTGCTGGGCGAGTGCGCAGGGCCTCCCGTGGCGGTGGTGGCGGTCTGTGACCGCCGTCTCGCCGCGCCGCACGCTCGGTTCCGCCTCGCAGAAGATCGGGTCGAGGTGCACGGCTCTCCCGACGAGCTGGCTGCTCGTGCGCTTGACCACGCCCGAAGCCTGGACGCCCTGGCACGTCGGGTCGCCGACGCCGCGAAGCGCAGCGAGAAGGACGTCCGGGCCGACTTCTCGAGCGGCCGCTACCTTTCCGCCGAGGAGGCCCGGGTCTACGGGCTCATCGACCGGGTCGGGGCCCCGACCGCCCGGACGACGCGCCTGGTCACGACCCAACCGATCGGGTTCCGTCCTCGTCGCTAGGTCTGGCTGGGCCCCGGCTGGGAAGATGCCAGCGGGCCCGACTGCGCCCAGGGCCTAGGAGCGGTTGGCTACCCTGCTGGCATGCCTGCTTCGCCCGAGTCCCCAACGATCTGGCGGTGCTCGCTCTGCGGAGCGCTCGTGCACCCCTCCCACGAAGAGACCCCGGTCGCCTGGTGCAGCCGGTGTGGGCGAGCCACCGAGGCTCGGCGCGACGGGCCCTAGCGCGTCGATCTGAACGAGGTTCGTCAGCCGGCACCCGCGGCCCCGAGGCAGCTTGGTCCGCCGTGTCAGCGAGCGTTACGCCAGGTCGATCACCACGACGGCCACGTTGGAGCGATCGCTGCCTCGGACACGTCGTTGAAGAGCAGGTCTTCGTCCCCCCGGTCTGCTCCCTACGCCAAACCGCCCGTCTCGGCATCGGTGCCTCGGGGAGCGGCCGGGACCGTGGGCTTTGGCCCAGAGCGCTCCTCGGTCGCGTCGGCCTCTTCGAGGACGAGCTCGTCGACCCAGCCCGGGGCGTGGTCGTCGGCCCAGCGCCGGCTGATGCGCCCGAAGAGCATCGAGCGCAGCACGGCGGGATGCGTGAGAGCCATCAGCACGTGGCCGGCGATGACGATCACGAAGAACAAGGCGAGCCAGTTGTGAACGAAGGTGGAACCGGCCCGCCAGGAGAGCGGGAACGGTCGATACCAACGCAGGAGCGAGCCCGTCCCGAGCATGACGAGCGCGGCCCCAACGGTGAAGGCGGCGTTGATCTTCTGGCCGGCGTTGAACTTGCCGAGTGACAGTCGCCTGCGGACATAGTCCCGTTCCGACTGGCCGCGGAATGCGGACCGGAGCCACCGGCGGTCGGTCTCGCTCCACCGGTTGAAACGGCGAAGATCGCGGCGAAGGGCGCGCCCCCAGCGGCCCGACAGCGCCAAGAGGAGCGGCACCGGCAAAAAGAGCCCGATGTAGAGATGGATCTCCTCCACGAGCGAGCGGCGGCCGATCAGGGCGATGAGCGGCGAGAAGTAGAGCGCAGCCCCGGTGAACACGAGCACCGCAAACAGCACGGCGTTGGTCCAGTGCACGACGCGCTCGACCGCGTCGAAGCGCAGGATCCAACCGGCGCCCGTCTCCCGGGCCGCCGAGCGGGCATCGCCGCCGAGCGCCGTTGTGGCCACGTCAGGCGCTCTTTGTCGGAGGGTGCCCGGAAATCCACGCGTTGATCGGGTAGCCGTTCTGTTCCCAGTAGCCGGGGACGAAGTCCTCGACAAGATTGATGTTCGATAGCCACTTGATCGACTTGTAGCCAAACATTCCCGGCACATAGAGCCGGATCGGACCTCCGTGCTCTTGGGATACCGGGCCGCCGAGCATCGAGTAGGCGACTATCGCTCCGCTCTGGCGTGCCTGGTCCATCGTAAGGCTCTCGGTGTACAGGCCGTCGAAGGAGGCGAACTCGAACGCGGTGGCCTTCGGGTGTGCACCGGCGTGCTCGGCGAGGTCGGTGAGGCGCACTCCCGTCCAGTGCACGTTGTCGACCTTCCATCCGGTCACGCACTGGAAGTCATGGGTGAGGTAGGTGGCCGGCAGCGCCTTGAGGTCGTCCACGGTGAGATTCAGGGGGCGTTGCACCATCCCGCTGACGGTTAGCCGGTAGTGCGGCGGGGGGGCGGGGTAGCCAGCGGTGATCGTGTAGAGGACGAAGCCGCCGTTGCCCGGGACCAGGCTGGCGAGCCCCGAGCCGCCCAGCGGGCTGAGAAGACGGGAGATCCCGTTCTGCACGTTCTCGCCGAATGCGATCCCGAGCGCCCCGACCCCGAGCATCCCGAGCACCACCCGGCGTCCGACGGGCTTCTCGCGCGCCGCGCGAGCGGCCAGCGGGGCTGGATCGTCCTCGGGATCCGGTCCGGTGCCGTGCTCCGATCCGGGGGCCCAGTCGAGCGGGTCGCGGCTCATTTCCGGTTCCTTCCCGGCCGGAGGCGGCGAGTCCATTCACCCAGCATGGCCGCAGGGGACGCCCTTCAGCTGCGCGCGCGCCATCCTTAAGCCTTCCTTAAGCACCGTCGTGCGCCGCCCGCCCGTGGAGCGCCGGGCTCAGAGCGGGCCGGGATTGTCATCTGTGGCCCCGCCGTGGCGGCGCTCGTATTCGTCGGCGGCTTCCAAGAGAGCCGTGCGGCAGTCGCCGTTGAAGGAGGACCCGTGCATGATGGCCAACGTTTCGGGGCGTAACTCAGCGAGCAGGCGGATTGTCGGTGCGGTGCGCGGCGTGAGGCAGGTGGCGCCGAACATGTCCTCGGCGACCGTCGCGGCTTCGACGACGTCGTCGCCCGTGAGGGCTGGCCCATTTCCTACCTGGGTGAGCAGATCGCCGCACAGGAGCGTGCCGGTCGTCTCTTCGAAAAGGACGTGGGCGTCCCAGCCGTGGGGGACGTGTGGAGTGTCGATGCTTCGCACCCTTTTGCCGCCAAGATCAAGGACCTCGCCGTCGGCCAGAGAGCGCGGCGCTCGGTCGGCGAGATCGGCAATCGACGTTAGGCAGCCGATCACGCTGTGGGCGACCTGCGCCTCGGGGGCTGCCGCCAGCCAATGGTTCATCGCTCCGCTCTCGTCCGCCTCGAGGTGGCCGAAGGTGATCCAGCGGAGGCGCTCCACCGGCAGCACGCTCGATGCGGCGGCCGAGACAGACGGGTACATGCCGCGTGGGCCGCAATGGAACAGCAGGGGCTCTTCGGCGTCGATCAGGAACTGGTTGAAGGTGAACCCGGTCGGTCCAATGTCGGGAACGAAGGTGGAAAGACGGTAGATCCCGTCGGCGATCTCATTGACGGTCGTTTCCATTGAGCTGGGCCCTTTCTTCTCGACATCGGAAAAAAAGCGGTTGAGAGCAGAGGCCGACTCCTGGCCTGCCCGACAAGACCTGGACGATTCGGACGGCGTAGAAGTGCAACGCGGTGCCCCCGTCTCCGCTGGCTGAAGTTGCCTGCTGGACCGTCCTATCACTCACAGGAGCTGAGAGACGCATTAGATATGGCTCGGTCGCTTCTCCGGAGGTCCGAGCCGCGACGCGCGCCGGGTCCCGGCGTTCCTGCTGGCAAGATGCAAGGGTGACCGACGTGTCGTGCCCGCCGGCGCGGGTGCTGATCATCGACGACGACCGCAACGTCGCCGATGTCCTCGCCCGCTACCTCAGCCGTGAGGGTTATTCGGTTGCCACCGAGTTCGACGGCGCGGCCGGGCTGCGCAACGCCCTCGCGGATCCCCCGGATCTCGTGGTGCTTGACCTCATGCTCCCGCTCCTCGACGGCAGGGAGATCTGCCGCCAGCTGCGCGCCGTCGGCCGGGTTCCGGTGATCATGTTGAGCGCACTCGGCGAGGAGGACGACCGGATCTCGGGCCTCGAGCTCGGGGCAGACGACTACGTCGTCAAGCCGTTCTCACCACGAGAGGTCACCGCTCGGGCCAAAGCGGTGCTGCGTCGAGCGGCGCTCGCGCCGAGCTCGGACCCACAGCTGGAGACCCTTCGCGCCGGCCAGATCGAGCTCGACCCGGTCAGCCACGAGGCCCGACTGTGCGGCGCCCCGCTGGCTCTGACGGTCAAGGAGTTCGATCTGCTAGCGCACCTGATGCGAAATCCGCGGCGAGCCTTCCGACGCGAGGAGCTTCTCGAGCACGTATGGGGCTTCAGCTACGGCGACGTCTCGACGGTCACCGTGCACGTCAGGTGGCTCCGCGAGAAGATCGAGCAAGACCCGTCCCAGCCAGTTCACGTGCGGACGGTATGGGGCGTCGGCTACCGGTTCGAGCCATGAACCGCCCGGGCTGGGTGGCGCCGCTCGCCGTCGCGGTGTTGGGTCTCGCTGCGGCCGCCGTCGTCGCCCTTGTCGGAGGTATGGGCAGCGGAGCAGCCGGCCAGCTGCTCGGGCAGTCGGTGGCCGTCGCTCTCGGGACCGGTGTCCTCGCAGCGCTTGTTCTCCGAGCGACGCGCCGGCGTGGCCTCA
>JAODBN010000197.1 GCA_025463965.1 Acidimicrobiaceae bacterium | reverse complement strand
CACGATGGTGACGGGGTGCTGGTAGCTCGGGGCGTCACCGGTCCCGTTGATCCCAAAGCCCGCGCCGTGGAGCGCTTGAGCCGCGGAGGTCGCCTGGCCGGAGGCTCCCGTGCCATTGAGCACCTGGACGACGACCTGTGAAGGAGACAAGAGCGCAATGGTGGTGCTCGTAGGCGCGACCGTGGTGCTCGGCGCCAAGGTCGTGGTGGTCGTGGTGCTCGGCGCCAAGGTCGTGGTCGTGGTGGACGGGACCGAGCTGCTCGTGGAAGGGGCGACGGTCGTGGTCGTGGCTGAGGTGGTCGACGTCCGGGCCCGAGTGGTGGAGGTAGCTCTGAGTGGGCGGGTCGTGGTCGTAGCCGGCGCCACGGTTGTCGGAGCGCCTCCCGCGCCACCCGAGCTCCCCCGAAGGGCCGAGGCGGGAGCGGCGGATCCGGAGAACGCCCCAGCTGCGGCGGCGGATCCGACCCCGAGCACAGCGACGAGGAGCCCGAGCACCGACCAGCGCCGCACGAGCACCAACCGATCGGGGCGGCGCCGATGCGCCGCCTTGCCCCGAGCCCCCTGGGGCGAGTCCAGCCCCGCCATGAGCGCCGAGGCTAGCTGGAGGCAGCCCGCAAGCGGGGACAAGCGACGCTCTGCGCTCTGGCCAGCCCATGTGACGCGGAGGGCAAGCGACCCTAAGCTGCCGGGCGATCAGGTCAGGGAGGGGACGGCAATGATGAGCTCGGGCGGCCTTCAAAGACGCGGGGGCGCAAGGTGACGGCAGGCCTGGCACCGGTCGTGCTCGGACCGAACTTCCCCTCTCAGAACTACGGGGGCGGCGGCCGCATCGCAAGCTTTCGAGGGATCGACCTGGAAAGCGCTCCCTCGCCGGAGGACTGGGTCGGGTCGACCACGTCGCGCTTGGAGCTGGCGCCTGAGGGGCTCAGCCGGTTGGCGGACGGGCGCTACCTGAAAGACGCGGTCGAGGCCGATCCCGAGGGCTACCTCGGGTCTGCGCACGTCGCGGCCTTCGGCACCGACGTCGGTCTGCTCGTAAAGCTGCTCGACTCCGCCGAGCGGCTGGTCGTGCACGTCCACCCCGACCGTTCCTTCGCCAGTCAGCATCTCGGCTGCGTCCACGGAAAGACCGAGGCCTGGCTCGTGCTCGAGGCTAGGGAGGGCGCCGAGGTCTATCTCGCCTTCCGCTCGGACGTGTCACGCGAGCAGCTCGATACCTGGGTGTCCGAGCAGCAGGTCGACGAGATGCTGGGCCGCCTGCACGTCATCCCGGTCCAGGCCGGCTCGGCGGTGCTCGTCCCGGCCGGCCTCCCGCACGCCATCGGCGACGGGGTCTTGATTCTCGAGCTGCAGGAGCCGACGGACTTCTCGGTGATGCTCGAGCAACGCCAACGCGGTGCCGGTGACCTCGGTCTCGGCTTCGACGTCGTCCTCGACTGCGTCGAGCGGACGGCGTGGAGCGACGAGCGCCTTGGGCGCCTGAGCGGGCCCGGCCTTGGCGCGAGGGGCAGAGTGCTGCCGCCCGCAGCCGACCCCTTCTTCCGGGCCGAGCGCGTCCTTGCCTCCGACGGCGGCGATCTCGAGCCCGGCTTCGCCGTGCTCGTCGTGCTCGGCGGATCCGGATCGCTCGAGGGAGAGTTCGCCGGCGACGCCCTGTCACTGGAGCGGGGAATGACGGTGCTGCTGCCCCACGCGGCTGGCCCGGTGCGGATCACCGGTGACCTCGACGTCATCGCGTGTCGCCCGCCAGCCGCGGACGCGCCGAGGCCCGCTCGACCGGAGGTCTGAGATGCCGAGCGTCGACCTTGCCCTCGAGGAACTGCGCGACTACCGCCCGCGCACCGCACCGCCCGACGGCTTCGACGAGTTTTGGGACTCGACCCTCATCGAGGCGACGAAGGCACCGCTGGCGATTGCGCTCGAGGAGCGAGGTCCGCGTCTGAAGGGCGTAGAGGTCTACGCCCTCAGCTTCGAGGGCTTCGGTGGTGGCCGGGTGACGGGCTGGTACGTTCGCCCGAGCGGGGACGGACCGTTCCCCGGGGTGGTCAGCTACCACGGCTACACCGGCCGCGGGGCGAGGGCGCTCGACAGCTACCCGCTCGCTGCCCAGGGCGTGGCGGTCATCTCGATGGACTGCCGGGGCCAGTCCGGCGACGCCCCGGGCATCTCCTCGACCACGGGCCACACCCAAGGTTGGCTGACCCAGGGTCTCGACTCTCCGGAGAACCACTACTACCGCACGGTTTACGGCGATGCCGTGCGCGCAGCTGAGGCCCTGTGCAGCTTGCCCGAGGTGGACCTCGAGCGGATCGCGTTCACGGGGGCGAGCCAGGGCGGTGGCCTGACTCTCGCAGCCGCGGCGCTGTCCACCCGGCCGGCATTCGCCTGGGCGGACGTTCCCTTCCTGTGCGACTTCCCGCGCGCGGTGCAGGTCGCGACCGAAGATCCCTATCTCGAGATCCCGCGGCTCTTGCGCTTGCGCCCCGACCTCGAGGAGCTGACCTTCGACACGCTGCGCTACATCGACGTGGCCAACCTGGCTCCTCGGGTCACCTGCCCGACGGTCGTCACCGTCGGGCTGTGGGACAACGTCTGCCCTCCGAGCACCATCTTCGGTGCCTTCTCGCGCCTGTCGAGCAAGGACAAGGACCTGCGCGTGTATCCCTTCTCCGGCCATGTCCTGCCCTACGAGGCGGTCGAGGACCGCTACGTCACGCTGCTCGACCGTCTCGGCCTTACGGACTAGTGGCGCGCCGGGCACGTTGTTGATCCGCTCGCGCAGCGTTCGGTTCTGCACGTGCCGGTCGCCCAACGCCTAGCGCAAGCTCAACAAATCCGGGCTGTGGGCCTCGGGTGTTCGCCGTCCGAAGATGGATGGTGCCGCGCAGTGGGCAGACGATCAGGATTCGAGAAGCGCGCGTCGTCGGGCCGCACGTAGCGTGATGGTGATGGAGATGGCCGTTCACCCGTTCAAAGCTGGTCGGATCGAGCCAAACGACGCGAGTGACTGCAAATTCAGCGGCTTCGACCGGGTGGAGACACGATGAGCATGCGTACGAGGGCTGACGCGCGGTCGTCTCCGCGACCCGTTTTCGACAGTCACGAGCTGATCCGCGTGCACGGCGCGCGCGAGCACAACCTCAAAGACGTCAGCGTCGAGCTCCCGAAGCGCCAGCTGACGGTGTTCACCGGCGTTTCCGGCTCGGGCAAGAGCTCTCTGGTGTTCGCCACGATCGCCGCGGAGTCACAGCGGCTGATCAACGAGACCTACAGCGCCTTCTTGCAGGGCTTCATGCCGACGCTGGCGCGGCCCGACGTCGACCTGCTCGAAGGGCTCACGACGGCGATCATCGTCGACCAGCAGCGGATGGGTGCCGACGCCCGCTCGACGGTCGGCACCGCCACCGACGCCAACGCGATGCTGCGCGTCTTGTTCAGCCGCCTCGGCAAGCCGCACATCGGCTCGCCCAACGCCTTCTCCTTCAACGTCCCCTCAGTGCGAGCGAGCGGCGCGATCACCGTCGAACGCGGTGCCGGCAAGACGGTGAGACGGACCTTTGCTCGCACCGGTGGCATGTGCCCGCGCTGCGAGGGCCGGGGCTCGGTCACCGACTTGGACCTGTCTCAGCTCTACGACGACACCAAGTCGCTCGCCGAGGGCGCACTCACGATCCCGGGCTACAGCATGGATGGCTGGTTCGGCCGCATCTTCACCGGCTGCGGCTTCTTCGACCCGGACAAGCCGATCCGTAAGTACACGAAGACCGAGCTGCACGACCTGCTCCACAAAGAGCCGACCAAGATCAAGGTCTCCGGGATCAACTTGACCTATGAGGGTCTGATCCCGCGGATCCAGAAGTCGTTCCTGTCCAAGGACGTCGACTCGCTGCAGCCGCACGTCCGCGCGTTCGTGGAACGGGCCGTCACCTTCACCACCTGCCCCGAGTGCGGCGGCACTCGGCTGAGCGAACCGGCCCGGAGCTCCAAGATCAAAGGGCTCAACATCGCCGAGGCCTGCGCGATGCAGATCAGCGATCTGGCCGAATGGGTGCGCGGCATCGACGAGCCGTCCGTGGCGCCGCTCGTGGCGGCGCTCGGGGAGTCCCTCGACTCGTTCGTGGAGATCGGGCTGGGCTACCTCTCGCTCGACCGACCGTCGGGCACGGTCTCGGGCGGCGAGGCCCAACGCGTCAAGATGGTCCGCCACCTCGGCTCGCCGCTCACCGATATCACCTACGTCTTCGACGAGCCCACCACGGGTCTGCATCCCCACGACATCCAGCGGATGAACGAGCTGCTGCTGCGGCTGCGGGACAAGGGCAACACGGTGCTCGTCGTGGAGCACGAGCCGGAGACGATCGCGATCGCCGACCACGTCGTCGACCTCGGCCCGGGTGCCGGTTCGGCGGGAGGCACCGTCTGCTTCGAGGGCACCGTCGAGGGACTCCGGGCCAGCGGCACCCTCACCGGCCGCCATCTCGAAGACCGGGCGACCCTCAAGGAGACCCTGCGGACGCCCACCGGCACCTTGGAGATACGCGGCGCGACCGAGCACAATTTGCGCGATGTCGACGTCGACATCCCGCTCGGGGTGCTCGTCGTCGTGACGGGCGTCGCCGGCTCCGGCAAGAGCTCGCTCGTGCACGGGTCGATCCCCGCTGGCGCGGACGTGGTGTCGATGGACCAGGGCGCGCTCCGCGGCTCGCGAAGACGCAACCCGGCGACGTACACGGGACTCTTGGAGCCGATCCGCAAGGCGTTCGCGAAGGCCAACGGCGTGAAGCCGGCTCTGTTCAGCGCCAATTCCGAGGGCGCCTGCCCCAACTGCAACGGCGCAGGCGTCGTCTACACCGATCTGGCGATCATGGCCGGCGTCGCCACGACGTGCGAGGAGTGCGAGGGGAAGCGCTTCGAGGCGTCGGTGCTGGACTATCACCTCGGTGGCCGAGACATCAGCGAGGTGCTCGCGATGTCGGTGACCGAGGCCGAGGAGTTCTTCGGCGCCGGCGAGGCGCCCACGCCGGCCGCGCACGCCGTCCTCGAGCGCCTGGTCGACGTCGGGCTCGGCTACTTGCGCCTCGGCCAGCCGCTCACGACGCTGTCCGGCGGCGAGCGCCAGCGGCTCAAGCTGGCCACCCATATGGCCGAGAAGGGCGGCGTCTACGTCCTCGACGAGCCGACCACCGGCCTCCACCTCGCCGACGTGGCGCAGCTGCTCGGCCTGCTCGACCGGCTCGTCGACTCCGGCAAGTCGGTGATCGTCATCGAGCACCACCAGGCAGTCATGGCCCATGCCGACTGGATCATCGACCTCGGCCCAGGCGCCGGCCACGACGGCGGCCAAATCGTCTTCGAGGGCCCACCCGCCGACCTCGTCGCGGCCCGCTCCACTCTCACCGGCGAGCACCTCGCGAGCTACGTCGGCGCCTGACCGCCGCGCTCGACGGTGCCGTGAGACGACCCGTGTCGACTCACGCCTGGTCCATCCGGGGCCACACGACCTCTTCGAGCAGGAGGTAGATCGTGGCCGCGCAGGGGATCGCCACGAGCGCGCCGACGAGACCGAGCAGTGAGCCACCGATCAGCGTGGCGATGATCGTGAGTCCCGGTGAGATCCGCACCGTGTGCCGCATCACCCGCGGGGTGAGCAGGTAGTCCTCGAAGAAGCGGTAGGCGATGTAGAAGGCGGCGGTGGCGACGGCGACCGGAAAACCCTTCACGAGTGCCACGAGCGAGACAACGATCCCACCGACGGTTGACCCGATGATCGGGATGAGGTCGAACAGCGCGACGAACAGGGCGAGCAGGAACGGATAGGGGACCCCGAAGGCGGCGAGCCACACGTAGGTCCCCACCCCCGAGACGATCGAGGTGAGGATGTTGCCGAGGACGAAGCCGCCGACTCGCGAGAAGACCTCGTCGGTGAGGGCGGTCGTGCGCTCGCGCCGAGACGCCGGGACGAGGTTGAGCCACACCCGCTTGACGGTCGGAAGCGCCACGAGGAAGTAGATGGTGAGCGCCAGCCCGCTCACCACTGCGGTCGTCGCCGAGATGATCAACTTCCCGGCGCCCAGCGCGCCACCCACGATCGAGGACTTGATCTTGGCGGCCTTTGAGCCTTGGACGTAGGTGTTCAGGTGAAGTTGCTTGGCGATATGACCGAGCCACCACTGGCCGTGGTAGATCTCACTTCGGTACCGCGGAAGATTCTTCGTGAGGGCGGTGACCTCGTGGCTGATCGGGGGGACCGCGGCCGCGATGAACCCGCCGACGAGGCCGAGCAGCGCGACGATCACGACGATCACGGCGACGCCGCGGGGCACCCGCAGCTGGATCAGCCACTCCACAGCAGGGGCTAGGCCGACCGCCAAGAACAGCGCGACGCCGATGACGAGTAGGACGCCCGTGATGTCCGAGACCGCGCGGAACAGCACGTAGGCGACCGCCACGCCGAGCGAGCCGGTCAGCCCGATAAAAAAGGGCGTCCGCCGGCTAAATGGTCGCCCGGGCGGGCCGAGCTCCTCCTCGAAGTCCGTTCCCTGGGGCAGGACCAGCCCGCGCTTGGTCTCGACGACGGGTTGGTCGAGGAGCCCCGATGGGACCGGAGGGCTGTCCTCGGCCCAATCTTGGGGCTCCTCGCTGCCTACCACCGATACCAGCGACCTCCCGAGCTCCGCACGAGGAAGCCCAGCAGCCAGAGAACGAACGCGATGACGGCGACAATCCAGAGCACGTGAACCGCGAAGCCCACCGCCCCGAACAAGATCGCCAGCAGCAACACCGCCAGGATCAAGAACATCCCCGACACCTCCGCATCTACCGCCCCCGTTGCGAGGTCGGCACACCGGCCGCTACCCGGCGCGCCCAGAAGGGAAACGATCTCGCCTTCGCCCCAGTGCACCACGCGCGACCCCACGAGTCCAGCACCTGTGCCGATGCGCGCTCGCGGATGCCTCTGGCACCATAAGGAGATGTCCGCCCACCCCCCTGTCGCCAGCAGAGGTCGTCCGCGTCCACGGGTCGTGGTCGTCGGGGCCGGATTCGGGGGCCTCAACACCGTGCGTGGACTCGTGGGCTCCGGCGCCGAGGTGACGATCGTCGATCGGGACAACTATCACGGCTTCTGGCCGCTCCTCTACCAGGTGGCCACCGCCGGGCTCTCGCCGGAGGACATCGCCTACCCAATCCGGGCAATCTTCTCGGGCAATCCCCAAGTAACGGTCCGACACGCGGTGGTGACCGGGCTCGACCTCGAAGCGCGCAAGGTGCGTCTCGATCGAGGTGAGGATCTCGCCTACGAGTACCTGGTACTCGCCACCGGGAGCTCGACGGCGGACTTCGGCATCGCCGGCGTCGCGGAGCACGCCTTCCCGCTGAAGACGCTCCGGGATGCGCTGCGGCTGCGCAACCACGTGCTGCGCGCCTTCGAGGAGGCTGACGGCGAACCTCCCGGCTCAGACGGTCTTCTCACCGTGCTGCTCGTCGGCGGCGGTCCGACGGGCGTCGAGCTCGCCGGGGCCCTCGCCGAGCTGATCGGCACCAACCTGGCGGCTGACTTCCCCCATCTCGACGTGAGCCGAGCTCGGGTGCTGCTGCTGGAGGCCACCGACCATGTGCTCGGCGGCTTCTCCACCAAGTCCCAGCAAGAAGCCCTGCGAGCGCTGAGCGCTCGGGGGGTCGAGGTCCGCCTCGGCGCAAAGCTCGCCGAGGTGACCCCCGACGGCGTGCGCCTTTCTGACGGCTCCGAGATACCGGCACGGACCGTGGTTTGGACGGCCGGAGTGAGGGCCAACCCTCTCGGCGAGCTCGTCCCCGGGGCCAAGGCACCGAACGGCGCCGTGCCCGTCAGCTCCGACCTCTCGCTCCCCGAGCACCCCGAGGTCTTCGTGATCGGGGATCTCGCCGCGGTGACCGACAAGCGGGGAAGGCCGCTGCCGCAGCTCGCGCAGGTGGCGATCCAGGGCGGTAAGCACACCGCACGCACGATCCGGCATCGGCTCGCCGGCGAGCCGAGCACGGCCTTCCGCTACCACAACCACGGCATCATGGCGACGATCGGGCGAGGCTCAGCGGTGGCCGAGCTGCCCGGCGGGTTCAAGCTGCAGGGGACCGTCGGGTGGCTGTCGTGGCTCGTCGTCCACCTGGTCTTCCTCATCGGCTTTCGGAACCGAGTCCTCGTCCTCGTGAACTGGGCGTGGAACTACGTCACCTTCGACCGCGCGAGCCGGGTGATCCTCGACGACGTGGGCCCGGCTCCCGCCGATCCGTTGACGCCTCGCCCGAGCGGGCCCAGCCTGGGCCAAGCGCTCTAGGGTCGAAGCCCATGGAGGAAAACCGCCCTGAGGACCCGACGGCCGACGAGGCGCGTGCGCTGATGGGCGAGATCGAGGCGGAGCTCGCCGGAATCGCGCACGCGCTCGAGCGCCTCGAGTCCGGGCGCTACTGGTCCTGCGAGCTGTGCGGCGCCGAGATATCGGCGGAGCGCCTAGCAGCAGAGCCGACAGCGGCGCGCTGCGATCGGCATCCCGGCTGACCGGAAAGAACGGGGCCCCGGGCGCGCTGAGCGCGTCCGGGGCCGCCCGATCAGCCCTTCTTCGTCTCCCAGAAGATCCGGTCGATCTCGGCGATCCCGTCGAGAAGGTTGTTCGCCACGGCGACGTCGGTCGACTTCTTGGCGTCGCCGGCCAGCTTCGTGGTCTTCCAGAACAGCTCGTGCAGCTGGGGGTACTTCTCCACGTGCTCGGGCTTGAAGTAGTCGGTCCACAGCACCCAGAGGTGGTGCTTGACGAGGTCAGCCCGCTCTTCCTTGATGAGGATGGCCCGCGTCTGGAACGCGGGATCGCTGGAGGCGTTGTACTTCTCGATGATGCCCTTCACCGACTCGGCCTCAATCCGGGCCTGGGCCGGGTCGTAGACGCCGCAGGGCAGGTCGCAGTGCGCATACACGGTGGTTGCGGGCCACACGCGGTCAAGCGCGGTGAACAGCCGAGAGGTCAGGTGCATGTCCCAGTCCCTTCGATCGCAGATGCCGGTCGGCCGCCGACGTGCCGGAGAAGCGGTCCCCGGCCCGGGCGGGCGACGTCAGCCTAACCAGGTGGTCGAGTACCCAGTCCGGTGCCCACGAGGGATAGCAGCAGCGGCGATGCTCGTGCTCGGCTGGGCGACCGGGCTGGCGGTGAGGGGCTGGCTGCGCCGCGTGGAGGTACGCGGACCGAGC
>JAODBN010000194.1 GCA_025463965.1 Acidimicrobiaceae bacterium | reverse complement strand
TCCCGTCGATCCGCGACGCATTCTCGCGCAGGTAGGAGAAGTCCGGGAGGACGAGATCGACCCCGGGCATCTCGGGATTGGGGAACATCACGCCGCAGTCGAGCACGATGAGCCGACCGGAGTGCTCTATGACCGCGCAGTTGCGGCCGATCTCTCCGAGGCCGCCCAGGAAGACGATACGAACGTTGTCAGCCATGTCATGCACTCTCAACTGTCGAAGGTAGTAACGGACATCGATCTAGCAGGGCGCGCCGCGGCACGCGACTCTCCGCCGCGCACGCGCGCACGCCCGCAACCGGGCGGGCGGGGCGCGCTCAGGTCTTGGCGTCGAAGCCCTCGGCGCGCGAGCCTCGCCACGCCTCGAGATGCTCGATCACGGACTTCGCGCGGTCCTCGAGACCGCCCGGGGCCACGCCGAGGGGCAGCCTGCACTCGCCCGCCGGCAGGCCGAGGACGCGCAGCATCGCCTTGACCGGCAGCGGGTTGGGCGCCTCGTCGCTCGTCTCGAAGTCGAAGCTCTCGAGCAACCCACGGTTGGTCGCAAGCGCGCCGGCGACGTCGCCTTCGAAGAACTGGTTGATCATCTCGCCGCACTCGCGGGCACACCAATGGGTCGCCACGCCGATCAGCCCGACGGCGCCGACGGAGAGGAGCGGAAGGGTGAGGGCGTCGTCCCCCGAGTAGCACTCGAACCCCGGAGGAGCCTCCGCGAGCAGCCGCGCCGTGGCCGCCGGATCCCCGGTGGCGTCCTTCACCGCGACGATGTTCTCGACGTCGCGGGCGAGGCTCAGCATCGTTTCGCGGGCGATCCTCCGTCCGGTGCGGATCGGGATGTCGTAGAGGATCACGGGTAGCTGCGTCGCCCCCGCGATGGCGCGAAAGTGCGCCTCGAGCCCGGACTGGGAAGGCCGGTTGTAATAGGGGGTCACGGCGAGCACCGCGGCCGCTCCCGACTGCTCCGCCCGGTGCACCAGCGCGAGCGAGTGGGCCGTGTCGTTCGAGGTGGCGCCGGCGATGACCGGCACGTCGACGGCGTCGATCACGGCCTCCCAGAGGGCCACGCGCTCGTCGTCGCTGAGCGTCGGCGCTTCGCCCGTCGAGCCCGAGAGGACGAGGCCGTCGTTGCCGTCCTCGACGAGGCGCCGCGCGAGGCGCCGCGCGCCCTCCAGATCGAGCGCTCCCGACGGGGTGAAGGGCGTCGCCATGGCGGTGACGATGCGGCCGAACCGCGCGGCGGGCGGGGTGCTCTGCACGTGACGACGCTACCAGCAGCCTCCGTGGCAGTCAGCGAGCCGCTCCTAAACCGTAACCAAAGGTCACTGCGGCTCAAGCAGCCGCGCCTTGCGACGCGGCGGTGACGGTCCTGCCCGGCAAGCCGGTGCCGTCTTCGCGCTTCACCGGAGGCTTCGGCTGACGCCGGGGATGCCCTCCTCCACGCGCGTTTAGCGTCTCCGGGCCACTCCCGGCGGCGTGATGCTGGTGCTGCTCTGAAAGAACCCGCCGCCCGTAGGCGGCGAGGTTCCGTGCCGCGTTCAGGTCCCGGTCGATCTCGAGGCCGCATGCGCAGCGATAGGTCCTCGTCGCGAGGGAGAGCTTGGCTCTCACGCCCCCGCACGACGAGCCAGGTCTTGGAGCTCGGAAGTAGCGGTTGGCAACGATGAGCGTGCCGCCGTTCCACTCGAGCTTGTAGGTGAGCTGACGGCGGAACTCGCCCGGGGCGACGTCGAGGATGGCTCGGTTCAGTCCGGCTTTCGCGCGGCGGCCGTTGCGCTCGTGACCGCCAGCGCCATCAGGCTTCGGCTTCGGGGCGGCCGTCATCCCGGCGACGTTGAGATCCTCGATCACGATGGTGCCGTACGTGCGCACAAGCTGGGTCGTGAGCTTGTGGAGCTCGTCGCGACGCAGGTTCGCGACGCGGACATGGGTTCGTGCGATCCGGGCATTCGTCTGTGCCCGGCGTTTCGAGCCCTTCTGGCGGCGCGAGAGCTCGCGCTGGAGGCGCACCATCCTCCGCGCGTAACGGCTGAGGGCGCGTGGGTTCTCGACGATCTCGCCAGTGGAGAGCGCGGCTAGGTGCGTCACGCCGAGGTCGACACCGACGACGGCGTTCGCCTTGCTCGCCGGTGCGTCGCCTCGCTCGAGCTCGCAACCGAAGGAGACGAACCACCGGCCGGCTTCCTTCGAGACCGTCGCCGAGAGGATACGGGCTGTGCCGGCATCAAGCAGCTCAACGAGCTTCGTCGCCTGCTCCTTCGTGCGGATCTGGCCGATCCGCGGGAGCTGGATGTGCCGGTCGTCGACGACGCGGATAGCGCCGGTCGTGAAGCGGCACGAACGTCGGGCCCACTTCTTCTTTCGCACCGGGAAGCCCACCTCACCGGCGCGCTCGCCCCGCTTGGCCTTCGAGTGGGCCTCCAGGCCTCGCGCGAGGGCGTCGAGGCCAGAGTTGTAGGCCTCCTTCGAGTTCTGCGACCACCAAGGCGCGACGTCGGCCTTCTAGCTGTTCCACTCGCGACGAAGCGCCGGGAGGTTCCACGGGAGCTCGACGTTCTTCGCGAGGCGCTCGACCTCCTCGTCGGAGAGGAGCTCCTTCAATGCGGCGGCGCGGACCTGGTCGCGCAGATCAAGACGCGCCTTCACGAGCGCCAGACCCCAGTTGTAGGCAAAGCGCGAAGCGCCGCAGTGCGACGCGAGAGAGCTCCGCACGTGATTGTCCGGGTCGAGCTCGAAGCGGAAGGCCTGGTGGACGAGCAAGACAAGGAAGTCTTCCTCACGGCTGTAACAGTGCCGTGGTGATGTGGTTCGCCCAGGTTTGGTGGGGTCTGATGAGTGATCGGCGAGCTGTTCGCAACCCTCGACCGGGCATCTCCGACCAGCAGCTTCGAGGCGTCCTCATAGGCCGAGCACGGCGTCGAGGCCGAGCGTGAGGCCCGGCAGCTCGGCGACGCGTCGAAGCGCGACGAGGACGCCGGGCATGAACGACGTCCTGTCGTAGGAGTCCTGGCGGATCGTGAGCGACTGGCCGGGACCACCGAGCACGACCTCCTCGTGCGCGACCAAGCCTCGCA
>JAODBN010000180.1 GCA_025463965.1 Acidimicrobiaceae bacterium | reverse complement strand
GAGCACGTGGTGTTCGTCCTGGCGACGACGGACCCGCAAAAGGTGCTTCCCACGATCCGGAGTCGCACCCAGCACTACGAGTTCCATCTGCTAGGCGAGGACGTGCTCGCACCACTTCTGGCCGAGGTGGCCGGCCAAGCCGACCTCGAGCTCCCCGACGGCGCCCTGGCCGCGGCGCTGCGACGGGGCCGCGGCTCGGCGAGGGACGCGCTTTCCGCCTTGGATCAGGTAGCCGCAGCGGGGATGGTGGACGACGACGCCGACGCTTTGGCCGGGGTGGTCCGCTCCCTCGCTGGCCGTGACGCCTCGGCTGCCCTCGTCGCCCTGGACTCGGCCGCTCGTTCGGGCCGCGATCCCCAACAGCTCGCGGTCGAGCTCATCGAGCGCCTGCGGTCCGGGTTCCTCGCCCTCGTGGCCCCAGGGCTGGCCAGCTCGGTCCCCGGGAGAGCAGAAGCCCTCGAGGAGGTCCGCGAGCTGGGCACCGCTCGCTGTGTGAGGGCGATGGAGGTCATCGGAAACGCCGTCGTGGCGATGCGGGAGGCGCCCGAGCCCCGGATCACGCTCGAGGTAGCGCTTGTTCGCCTGGCACATCCCGAGGCCGATGACTCCCCCGCGGCCATCCTCGAGCGCCTCGAGCGACTCGAACGCCGCTCGGCGAGCGGCCCGACACCGGGCGGCGGCCGTGGCGCCGAACCCTCGGGCGCCGCGCCGCCACCACCTCCGCCACCTCCACCTCCGCCACCTCCACCGCCACCTCCACCTCCCCCGTTGACTTCAGCCCCGCGGACCGGCTCTGTCTCGCAGCCTTCGCCCACCCCGCCACCAGCAGCGCCACTCGAGGGAACTGCTCCCGAAGCACCGGCGACTGCGAGCACCGGTCCGGGCCCCGAGGCACGCGGGCCTCGCCCCGCCCTCGGCGCCTTCCGCCGCCAGGCGCCGGTCCGTGAGGCCTCGCAAGCCCCGGCGCCGGAATCGGTCGCCCCCCGCGGGGTGGTTGCCGGTCCAAGCGACGCGCCCGTAGGGTCCCGGCCCGCCGAATCACCGTCGCAGCTCCCGCCGTCTCGAGAGGAGCTCGTGACGGCATGGGCCGACCACGTCCTCTCGCGGCTGCGGCCGCGGATCCGGGCGGTCGTGAGCGTTGGGCGCTTCGTTGCGAGCCCAGACGGGGTGGCCGTCCTCGCCCTGCCGAGTGCCTCGCAGCTGACCCACGCAGAGCCGTTCCGCCAAGAAGTGGCCGATGCGCTCGGCGCCTTCTTCGGGCGCCAGGTCGGCCTCCGATTCGCGCTCGACGACGCCGCCGCGCCCGAGAGCGCGCCCCCTCAGGCAGTAGTGGCAGACGATCCCCCCGTCGCCCAAGGCGCCGCTGCGCCCCCGGCGATCGCCAACGGCGGGGGCATACCCGACCGAGACGAAGAGCTCGACGACCTCGGTGCTCTAGAGGACTCGGCCGGCCCTGTGCTCGGTGCCGATGGCCCCGCACCAGGGATATCGTGGGCCGAGGAGAGCCTGCTCCGGGCCTTCCCGGGAGCGGAGGAGGTCGGGCCGTGACGTCACAGGACAGCTCGGGAGGTCTCGGAGATCTCCTCGCCCAGATGCAGTCGCTCCAGTCCCAATTGGTCACTGCCCAGGCCGAGGCCGGTGCTCAGGAGGTCGAGGGGGAAGCCGGCGGAGGCGTGGTCCGGGTCCGTGCCACCGGGGAGCTCGCTTTCACCGGAGTCAGCATCGACCCCACGGCAATTGATCCCGCCGACGTAGGGCTTCTCGAGGACCTCATGCTGGCGGCGCTTCGCGACCTGGCCGGCAAGATCGAGCAGCTCCGGCGCCAGGCGATGGGGGCGGCGATGTCCGGAGCCCTGGGCGGCTTGTTCGGCGGTGCCGGTGAGGACGACGAGCCGGTGGAGTTGCCCCCGGAGCCTTCATCGGGCGACGGCGGGTCGGGACCCGGTGCCTTGGGCCCCGTCGGCGGCTAGGAGCTCGCGCTGGCGCTTTTCGACGGCCCGATCCAGGACCTGGTGGACGAGCTCGGTCGGCTTCCGGGGGTTGGCCCCAAGTCGGCGCAGCGGATCGCCTTCCACCTGTTGAAGGTGGCAAAGGAGGACGCCCTTCGCCTCTCGCGCGTGATCGCCGAGGTGAAGGAGCGGACGATGCTGTGCGAGGTCTGCTTCAACGTAGGTGTCTCTGCGCGTTGTCCGATCTGCTCCGATCCGCGGCGCGACTCGTCGGTGCTCTGTGTGGTCGAGGACCCCAGAGACATCGTGGCGGTCGAGCGGACACGGGAGTTCCGCGGCCGCTACCACGTGCTCGGGGGCGCTCTGAATCCCATCGAAGGGGTGGGCCCCGAGCAGCTGCGCGTGCGGGAGCTGCTCGCACGCATCGACGGCGAGGGGATCGGAGAGGTGATCCTCTGCACCAATCCCAACCTCGAGGGCGACGCGACAGCGATGTACCTCGCGCGTCTGCTGCGGCCCCTCGGCGTGAAGGTGACGCGGATCGCGAGCGGCCTTCCCGTCGGTGGTGACCTCGAGTACGCGGACGAGCTGACCCTTGGCCGCGCGCTCGAAGGTCGCCGAGAAGTCGAGGCATAACAGAGGCAATCGGCGGACGCTGGCGCAAGGCCGGGGCCTGACCGCCGGGCGTTCCCCTCGTCCGGATGCGATGGGTTGGCGCCCGCACAACTGACAGCGGTCCGGGCCAGCGGGTTAGCCTTCCCGCCATGCCAGAGACCGGGCCCAAGGACATGGCCGCACGCCTCGCTGAGCTGGAGAGCCGCAAAGAGGAGACTCGCCACGCGGGAACCGATCGTGCGGTCGAGGCCCAGCGGGCGAAGGGAAAGCTGACCGCCCGCGAGCGGATCGAGCTCCTCTGCGACCCCGGCTCGTTCCAAGAGCTGGACGCGCTTGTCCGCCACCGCTCGCACGGGACCGGCCTCGAGGCGAACCGTCCGTACACCGATGGGGTGGTGACCGGCTTCGCGCGCATCGACGGGCGTCGGATCTGCCTCTACAGCCAGGACTTCACGGTGATCGGTGGCTCGCTCGGCGAGGCGCACGCCGAGAAGATCCACAAGGTCCAAGAGCTCGCGCTCGCCACGGGCGTGCCGCTCGTCGGCCTGTCCGACGGAGGCGGGGCCCGTATCCAGGAGGGGGTCGTCGCCCTTCACGGCTTCGGTGGCATCTTCCGGCGCAACACCCGCGCCTCCGGCGTCATCCCCCAGGTCAGCGTGGTGCTCGGACCCTCGGCAGGGGGGGCGGTCTACTCGCCTGCGCTGACCGACTTCGTCTTCATGGTGCAGAAGACGAGCCACATGTACATCACCGGGCCGGACGTCGTGCGTACGGTGACCGGCGAAGACGTCGACCACGAGCAGCTCGGCGGGGCGATGACCCACGCCACGCGCTCTGGCGTGGCCACCTTCGTGGCGCCCGATGAGAAGAGCGCACTCGAAGACGTTCGCTATCTGCTCTCGTTCCTCCCGTCGAACAACCTCGAAGAGCCCCCGTCCCTGCCCGTCTCGGACCCTCCTGATCGCTCCTGTCCGGAGCTTCGCGACCTCGTGCCGACGAGGGCCAACCAGCCCTACGACATGAAGCGCCTCATCGCCTCGGTCATGGACGACGGCGAGTACTTCGAGTACTTCCCGCACTGGGCAACCAATTTGACGTGCGGCTTCGCACGTATCGCCGGACGCGTCGTCGGTGTCGTCGGCAACCAGCCCCAGGTGCTCGCCGGGGTGCTCAACATCGACACCTCCGAGAAGGGCGCCCGCTTCGTGCGGACCTGTGACGCCTTCAACGTGCCCCTCGTCACCTTCGTCGACGTGCCAGGGTTCATGCCCGGCACCGACCAGGAGTTCGGCGGCATCATCCGGCACGGGGCCAAGCTGCTGTACGCGTACTGCGAGGCCACCGTCCCTCGCGTCCAGGTGATCGTCCGCAAGGCCTACGGCGGGGCCTATCTCGTCATGGACTCGAAGTCGATCGGGACCGACCTCTCCTATGCCTGGCCGTCCGCCGAGCTGGCGGTGATGGGGCCCGAGGGAGCGGTCGAGATCGTGCACCGACGCGAGCTCGCCGATGCCACCGATCCGGCCGCTCGCCGCGCCGAGCTCGTGGCTCAGTACACCGAGCGTTTCACCAATCCCTACGTGGCAGCCGAGCGGGGCTACGTCGACGACGTGATTGACCCCGCCGACACCCGCAAGGTCCTCGCCCGGGCTTTCGAGATGCTCGCCTCCAAGCGCGAGGACCTGCCCAAGCGCAAGCACGGGAACGTTCCGCTGTGAACGCCTCGCCGACGAGCGGGGCCCCCATTTCCGCGGAGGTGGTGGGCCTTCTCGAAGACGCCGGCCCCGTCGACCCCTACGGCCGTCTCGTTGCCCCTCCGGAGGTTCTCGTGGCGATCGCTCTGGCGGTCGAGGAGTGCTGGCCTCGTGCCGGCTCCGGCGAGATTCGGGCGCACACCACCCCGGCGTGGCGGTTCTCCGCGAGGTGGTGGTCCGGTCCTGTGGCGCTGCGCAGAGACCGGCCCTAGGCCCCCCGCGCCCGGCGAGCACCCGGGCCGTAAAATCGTTCGATGAGCAGTCTGTTGTCCGCGCCGGCCGGGGCGAACCCGGTCGGCGGGGACGCCCTCGAGCGTTTCCATCCCGCTGTCGCCGAATGGTTCCGTCGTCGCTTTCCCGCGGGCCCGACCGAGGCCCAGGCGCTTGGCTGGGCCTCCATCGCCGGTGGTGAGGACACCCTGGTGGCAGCGCCGACCGGCTCAGGCAAGACGCTTGCGGCGTTCCTCGTCGCGATCGACCGCGCATTTCGGACCGTCCCCTCCGGGGGCGAGCGGCACGGCACCACAGTGGTATACGTCTCGCCGCTGCGGGCGCTGACGGTGGACGTGGCCGAGAACTTGGAGGGGCCGCTGCGCGAGATCGAGACCATCGCTCTCGAGCTCGGCTGCCCCGTCCCGAAGGTCAAGGTGGCGGTCCGAAACGGGGACACTCCGCCCTCGGCAAGAGCGGCCATGCTCCGGGACCGTCCCGAGATCGTAGTGACCACCCCGGAGTCGCTCTACCTCCTCGTGACCGCCCAACGCGGACGCGAGCTGCTCGCCGGGGTGGAGACGGTGATCGTCGACGAGATCCACGCCCTTGCCCGGGACAAGCGGGGCGCGCACCTGGCCCTCACCTTGGAGCGCCTCGACGCCTGCATCACCGCGGCGGGAGGCGGTCGGCCGACTCGTATCGGGTTGTCGGCAACCCAGCGCCCGATCCAAACCGTGGCCCGTCTGCTGGTCGGCGCCGGGCCGACGCGCGACGCGCCCGGCGGCGGTCCCCGGTGCTCGGTCGTCGACGTGGGACACCGGCGGCCGCTCGACGTGGCGATCGAGCTCACCGGCGACGAGCTCGGCGCCGTCACCACCACCGACCAGCTCAACGAGGTGGTGGTGTCGCTCGCCGAGCACATCCGGGCGCATCGCACCACCCTCGTGTTCGTGAACACGAGGCGGATGGCCGAGCGCCTCGCCCACCTGCTCTCCGAGCCGCTCGGCGAGGATGTGGTGGCCGCGCACCACGGCAGCTTGTCCACCGAGCGGCGGCTCTCGGTCGAGTCCCGGCTACGAGCGGGTGAGCTGCGCGGCGTCGTGGCGACAGCGTCGCTCGAGTTGGGGATCGACGTCGGTCCGGTGGACCTCGTCTGCCAGCTGGGCTCGCCGCGTTCGATCGCCACGTTTCTCCAGCGGGTCGGCCGGGCCGAGCACCGCCTGGACGGTGTGCCCAAGGGTCGCCTCTATCCCCTCACCCGCGACGAGCTCGTCGAGTGCGTCGCCCTCCTCGCGGCCGTTGCCCAGGGGCGCCTCGACGCCGTGGTGCCGTCGGTTGCGCCGCTCGACATCCTGGCCCAGCAGCTGGTCGCTGAGTGCGCCGCTGCCGGCGAGGAGGGCCTGGCCGAAAAGGATCTGCTCGAGCTGGTCCGCCGGGCTGCCCCCTTCTCCGAGCTGTCGGA
Source organism: Acidimicrobiaceae bacterium (assembly GCA_025463965.1). GTDB lineage: Bacteria > Actinomycetota > Acidimicrobiia > Acidimicrobiales > Bog-793 > JAODBN01. Next base: position 2,759 of record JAODBN010000180.1, on the reverse strand, counting down.
CGAGGTCTTCGAAGAGGTCGTGTCGCTCGTTTCGGAAGGCGTCACCACTGGCAGGGGCGTGCGCGGCGCTCACCTGCACCGCGACCTGGTGAACGGGCGCCTGCGGGCGCGCCGGGGAGCCCGCATCACCGCGACGACCTCGGGAGGAGCCATCCCGGAGCTGGCCGACTACAAGGTCGTTGCCGAGCCCGATGAGGCCGTCGTGGGCACTATCCACGAGGACTTCGCGGTCGAGTCGGTGGCGGGTGACGTCTTCCTGCTCGGGAGCACCTCTTGGCGGGTTCTACGCGTGGAGACGGGCGTCGTCCGGGTCGTCGATGCGAACGGAGCCGCCCCCACGCTGCCGTTCTGGCTCGGCGAGGCTCCTGCTCGGACCGACGAGCTCGCCGACGCCGTCTCCGAGCTTCGAGCCCTTGTCGAGGAGCAGCTGTCGGCAGGTGGGCCGCCGGCGGCCCGGGCCGCACTCGAGGCCTGGTCCGGGGTGACGGGGCGCCCGGCGGACGAGGTGATCGCCTACCTCGCGACGGCGTGGAAGGAGCTCGGGGTGCTGCCCACAAAGCAGCACCTCGTCCTGGAGCGATTCTTCGACGACACCGGGGGAATGCAGCTGGTCCTCCACTCTCCCTACGGCGGGCGAGTCAACCGCGGCTTGGGGCTCGCCCTGCGCAAGCGCTTCTGTCGAAGCTTCGACTTCGAGCTACAGGCCGCGGCCGGAGATGACGCGGTGGTGCTGTCGCTCGGCCCGCAACACGCCTTCCCGCTCGAGGAGGTGACTCGCTACCTGGCTCCGCAGACCGTGCGGGAGGTCCTGATCCAAGCGGTCCTGCCGACGCCGATCTTCACCTCCCGGTGGCGTTGGAACCTCTCGCGCTCGCTGATCTCCCCGCGCTTTCGCGGCGCCCGGCACCTCCCACCGGCGATCCAGCGGATGGAGGCCGACGACCTCATGGCCGCGATCTTCCCGATGCTTGCCGCCTGCCAGGAGAACGTGACCGGCCCGCTCGAGCTGCCCGAGCACCCGATCGTCCGCCAGACGGTCGACGACTGCTGCACCGAGGCGATGGACCTCGAGGGATTGACGAAGCTCGTCGGTGCCGTGCGCTCCGGCGAGGTGGCCGTCCGCTGCATCGAGACGGTGGAGCCTTCGGTCCTCGCGCACGAGATCTTGAACGGGCGCCCCTACACCTTCTTGGACGACGCCCCGCTCGAGGAGCGCCGCACGCGGTCGGTCTCGGTGCGCCGAGGACTTCCCCTCGAGGCCCACGACCTGTCCGCGCTCGACCCCGAGGTGATTGCCGAGGTGGTCGCCGAGGTGGCGCCCGAGCCGCGTGACCCAGAGGAGCTGCACGACCTTTTGCTCGCCTACGTGGTCCTGTCACCCAGCGAGGCCTTCGAGGAGGGCTTCGACCAGCTCGTGACGGCAGGCAGGGCGAGCAGGGTTTCCCTCGGCTCGCCGGATGCTTCGATCCTTCGCTGGTGCGCGACCGAGCGTCGGCGAGAGGTCGAGGCCCTGTGGCCGAACGCCCGCTTCCCGCCAGACGTCGCGCTGCCCGCCGCGCTGGCGGCCCGCGATCGGCCCGAGCCGGAGCAGGCTCTCGAGATGGTGGTGCGGGGACACCTGGAGCTCGCCGGCCCGGTGACGGCCTTCGATCTCGCCGAGCAGATCGGGGAGCTCGGCGAGGACACGGTCGAGCGCGGGCTGGTCTCGGTGGAAGCCCGTGGCGGAGCGGTGCGGGTGCTCGGGGACCGGTGGTGCGCGCGCCGTTTGGCGGCGAGGATCCACGCCCGCAAGCGCGGCCGTGAGCGGCGCGCCTTTCCCCCCGTGAGTGCCCAGGACCTGATGCGGTTCCTGCTCGAGTGGCAGCACGTGACGCCGGGAAGGGCTCTTCGGGGAGCGGCCGGGCTGGTCGAGGTCGTCGACCAGCTCCAGGGGTGGGAGGCGCCGGTCGGCGCCTGGGAGGAGTCGATCCTCTCGGCCCGTATCCGGGGCTACTCGCCGACGCTGCTCGACGAGTGCTGCGCCGCGGGCGAGGTGGCCTGGGGACGACTGTCCGCCCGACCCGTGGAGGCGGACGGCCCGGCCCGCCGGGCCGGGGCCAGTCCCTCGCGGGCGACCCCCGTCAGCCTGGTTCGTCGACAGGACCTGGCGTTCCTGATCGCTGCGGAGCGGGGAGACACGACACCGGCCGAGCCCGGCCCGGGCGCCGCGGGCGACGTGCTGGAGGTGCTGCGTGAGCGTGGCGCCCTGTTCTTCGCGGAGATCTGCCAGTCGACCGGGCGCCTGCCGGTCGAAGTCGGCGAGGCCCTGTGGGACGGCGTCGCCCGAGGGTGGCTGACCGCAGACGGCTTCGCCGCGGTGCGCTCGCTGCTCGCCGGCCGCTACCGCTCGACCTCGTCACATCCGGCACGACGGCCGCTCCGGCCGCTGCGAAGTCCGCTTCGCTCGCCAGGAGGACCTTCCGCCGGGATGCGGGGCATCTCGCCTGCGTTGGCCGGCGGGCGCTGGTCGCTGCTCGGCGCCGGAGAGCCCGTGTCCTTCGACTCCGACGATCTCGCCGAGGCCTTGGTCGGCCAATTGCTGGCTCGCTGGGGCGTGGTCTTTCGGGACCTGGCGACCCGAGAGGCGAGCGCGCTCCCGTGGCGGGACCTGCTGTGGGCGCTCCGGCGGCTCGAGGCCCGAGGCGTCGTGCGGGGCGGCCGTTTCGTCGGCGGCCTCACCGGCGAGCAGTTCGGCCTGCCCGAGGCCGTGGATCACCTGC
>JAODBN010000143.1 GCA_025463965.1 Acidimicrobiaceae bacterium | reverse complement strand
CAAGTTGTTCGCAACAATCGAATCCCCGGTGGCGAAGAACGCCACGAGACGGGAGACGAGATGGCGCTCGGCCGGCAGAAGACGGCGCTCCAGGTCGACGAGGTCGTCGGAGAAATCGACCTCCTCGACGGTCCAGGTGTTGCGGATCGCCGCTCGATAGCGCTCGTAAAAGTCGGGGTAGCGCATCGGCCGGAGCGTCAGGTCGAGTCCGGGGTCGAGGATCGACCGGGGAGCCGGCGCCTCGCGAGGAGAAGCGTGCGGCTCCTCGGCTTCGATCGCGGGTGCGAACAGGGCGGTCATTGGCAGGCCTCACAGGTCTCGGGGTTCTCAAGCGAACAGGTCACGGCTTGCGCCTCGGGCACAGAGCGAAGCGGCACCGGCGCTGCAGCATCGGCAGGCGACGATGCCCCCTGTCCCGGGGCGCCGGCGCCGGCGTCGGCCAGCGCGCCGGCGGCCGGGCCGGTGGTGGTCTGGGAGATTCGCGTCGCCGGGCGCGAGCGCAGGTAGTACGTGGTCTTCAGCCCCGACTTCCAGGCATGCAGGTACATCGAGGAGAGCGTGCCGATCGTCGGCGACTCGACGAACAGGTTCAGCGACTGGCTCTGGTCGATGTACGGCCCGCGCTCGGCGGCCATGTCGATGAGGGAGCGCATCGGCAGTTCCCAGGCCGTGCGGTAGATGGCCTTCAGCTCCTCGGGCACCCAGTCGAGCTGCTGCACCGAGCCCTCGGCCCGACGCAGCTCCGCCGCCCGCTCGCTGCTCCACAGGCCCCGTGCCTGCAGATCTCGAACGAGCGCCGTGTTGACCTGGAGGAACTCTCCCGACAACGTCTCGCGCTTGAACACGTTGGAGAGCTGCGGCTCGATGCACTCGTAGGCCCCGGCGATGGAGGCGATGGTGGCCGTCGGGGCGATCGCCACGAGCAGGGAGTTGCGCAGTCCGTGCCGTGCGATGCGCTCACGGAGCGCCGTCCAACGCTCGAGCTGGCTGGGCTCGACGTCCCACAGGTCCGGCTGCAGCTGGCCCTTGGCCGCCCTCGTCGTGGCGAACGACGGATGGGGGCCGTTCATCTCGGCGAGCTCGCAGGAGCGCTCGAGGGCGGTCAGGTAGACCTCCTCAGCGACGCTCCGCGAGACCGCACGGGCCTCGGGCGAGTCGAAGGCCAGGCGCAGAGCGAAGAACACGTCCTGGAGGCCCATGATGCCGAGCCCGACGGGGCGCCAGCGAGCGTTCGAGATCGCCGCGGACTGCGTCGGGTACCAGTTGCGGTCGACGACCCGGTCGAGGAAGGTGACCGCGGTGCGGACGACCGACGCCAGTTGAGCGTGGTCCACGCCCGAAGGGCCGACGAGGCGCGCGAGGTTGATCGAGGCGAGGTTGCACACCGCCGTCTCGCTCGGGGTGGTGACCTCGAGGATCTCGGTGCACAGGTTGGACAGGTGCACGACCTCGCCAGACCCCGTCTGGTTGCAACGCTCGTTGGCACGGTCCTTGAACGTCATCCAGCCGTTTCCCGTCTGGGCCAGCGTGCGCATCATCCGCCCGTACAGCTGACGGGCAGGGAGCTGGCGCTCGAAGCGGCCGTCCTGCTCGGCGCGCAGGTAGGCGCGCTCGAACTCCTCGCCGAACAGGTCCGCCAGCTCGGGCACCTTGGCCGGGTCGAAGAGCGACCACACCCAGTCCTTCTCCACCCGCTGCATGAACAGGTCGGGGACCCAATTGGCGAGGTTGAGGTGGTGCGCGCGGCGCGCCTCGTCCCCGGTGTTGTCCCGGAGCTCGAGGAACTCCTCGATGTCGGCGTGCCAAGTCTCGAGGTAGACGCACGCGGCGCCCTTGCGCCTTCCGCCCTGGTTGACGGCCGCGACCGAGGCGTCGAGGGTCTTGAGGAACGGCACGATCCCGTTCGACAGGCCATTTGTCCCCCGGATCAGCGAGCCCCGACTGCGCACCCGGTGGAAGGCCACCCCGATGCCGCCGGCGTGCTTGGAGAGCCGGGCGACCTCGCCGTAGCGGGCGTAGATGGAGTCGAGATCGTCCTCGGGCGAGTCGAGCAGGTAGCAGGACGACATCTGAGCGTGCACCGTCCCCGAGTTGAACAGCGTCGGGCTCGAAGGGAGGTACTCCAGGCGGGAGAAGCGCCCGTAGCACTCGAGGGCTTCCTCGGGCGTGGTGGCGAGCCCGCACGCGACACGCAAGAAGAAGTGCTGCGGGGTCTCCAGCACGGCGCGGTCGTCAGGGTGGCGCAATAGGTAGCGGTCATAGAGGGTGCGCAATCCGAAGTACTCGAACAGGTCGTCGCGTGCCGGCTCGATCGCCGGATCGAGCGTGTCGGCGTGCTCGGCCACGAAAAGGGCCGTCTCATCCGACACGAGGCCGAGACGAGCTCCGGCCGCGACCGAAGAGGAGAAGGAGGTGATGTCCTGGTTCGCCACCTCCTTGCCGATCAGCACCGCGAGCAGCCGCGCGGCGAGGCGCGAGTAGCTCGGCTCCTCGACCACGAGGGCCGCCGCGGTTCGGATCGAGCACTCGTCGAGCTCGGTCGTGGTCGCGCCGTCGCAGAGCCCGGAGATGGTCCGCGTTGCGACCCGCAAC
>JAODBN010000131.1 GCA_025463965.1 Acidimicrobiaceae bacterium | reverse complement strand
GGCGAGGTCGGTCCCGGTGTCGGGCGCGCCGAGGCTCGCGTCGAGGTCGGCCGCGTACTCCCCGGAATTGGCGGGGTTCGGGTAGGGGAGCTTGATGGCGGTGGTCACAGGTACTTCTTGTTGGCGTAGGCGGGGGCTCCGCTCGGGAGAGAGCCCTTAGGAATGTTCTGCTTGGCGGTGAAGCTCCCGTTCGGGTTCTGGTACCAGATGGTCCCGCCCTTCTTCTCGATCGCCTGCAGCTGGGCCTCGTTGGCGATGAGGCCGAGGCCGGCCGTGGCGAGCTCGCCGCCGGTGGCAGCCCCGCCCCACGTCGCGGGGGTCGGGTTGCTCGCTGCGGGGGCGCTCGAGGGGCTCGGGGTGGACTGGCCGGTGCTTGTCTGCGGCGCCGGAGCGGGAGCTGGTCCGGTGTCCGGTGGGTTTCCCATGCTCACGGGTGCCACGGCGGTCGGAGCAGGCTGGACGGGCAGCGCTGCGGCGATGTCCGTGGCGATCGTCTGGGCGAAGGTGTTCGGGTCGATCGAGCTCCCGGAGCTCGAGCCCGAGTCGCCACTTCCCGCGAAGGTGCCCGAGTCGATCGGGTACTGCGTTGTGGGCGCCACGCCGGAGGTGTCGGTGGCAGCCGTCGTCGCCGGCGTGGAGCTCGCCGAGCTCGAGGAGAGCCGGCTCTTGATGACGAGGACCCCGACGACCACGCCGGCGCCGACGATCGCCGCTTTCTTCGGGTTGGCCTTCATCCACGCGCCCGCGCCCTTGTGCGCCCCGCCCGCGGGGGCAGGGCTCGGCTCGGTCGGGGGCGATGTCGGCTCGCTCATCAGATGCCGAGCTGGCCGAAGAGGTCTTGGATCGAGATGGGCCCGTTCGTCCGGGGGAAGGCCGCCTGGGGCCCGATCCGGGTCGTGCCACGCCCGGCGTTGGTCCGCAGGCGAACAAAGCCTCCGATGCCTCCCTGGATCGCGCCGAGATCGCCGGCGAAGTCGCCCATCGGGTCGCCGAGGCCGGTCGTCGGGAACTTGGACATGCCGGCCTGGCCCGCGGCCCCCGAGAGGTCGGCGCCGTAGTTGGCTTGGACGGAGTCGGCGAAGGCGGCGCCGTAGGGCTCGGGGCCGAAGGCGATCGCCGGCTGGACCGACACCGGAACGGGTCGGTCAGCGGGCCGAATGTGGCGGCGGCGGGAGGCGAGGCTCAACGGCCCTGCGCTGCCTTCGTGAAGTTGGAGGCCCCGCTGAAGAACGTGCCCAGGATCGTGTTGGTGCCGCTCGCGTGGGCGAGCGCGATGTAGGCGATGATCGAGCCGCCGAACACCTTGGCGTAGTACGTACCGTTTTTCATGAGTAGCTCCTCTCAGCGGCCGGGGTGGGGGAACTGGCCGGTAGTGGGGTTGTCTTTCACGGGAACCCCCAAATGGGTCGCGCTCTGGGAGCCGGCCCCGGTGATCGAGGTCGACGGGGGCGGCTTTCCGAGGCCCTGGCCGATGTCGTTGAAGATGGACCAGCCCGGCACGAGCACATTGAGCGAAGATCCCGAGCCACCCGAGCCGCCGCCCGACCCCGAGCCGGACTTGCTCGGGGACGACCCGACCGCCGGGATAGTGGGATCGACGAGCCGGTTCATGAAGCTGCCCGCGAGCCCGAACACTCCGCCCGCTCGCTGGGCCGCGGCCTGGCTGCTCGTGGCCGCGTCGAGCAGCCCCGCGATCAGCACGCCGGCGACGAAGGTGAACAGCATCAGACGACACCGAGGCGCGAGAGCGCGTTGCCCTTGAAAACCTGGCAAAGGACCCACACGCCGAGGAGGACCTCGAGCGCGGCGCCGGCGCCCTTCACGCCAGGCTCCCGGGGGTGACTACCCCACCGCTCGAGGCGGAGCTCGTCGTCGAGGGGAACGGGATGATCTTGGCGCCCTGCGCAGAAGAAGCCGGCGGCGTGTAGGGCTGGTTGACGAACTTCGCGGCGAGCCAGCCCTTCACCTGGGGCCATCCGCCGTGGATGTAGTTGATCGCCACGGCGTAAGCGACGAGCCCGAGCACGCCGGCGGCGAGCGACGGCGGCTGCTTTCCCGACACCAGCCCGAGGCCGGTCGAGACGCCCGTTGCAGTGCCCTGGGCGACCGAGCTCGCAGCGGGAAGCCGTGAAGCCGCGGGGTGTCGGGACCGACTCGTGGCCGTGCGCGGCGCGGCCGGGGCCGACGGCCGCTGGGCGATGTCGTCCTGGCGGGCGCGCACGAACGGGCGGTGTGCCCGGTCGATGCGATCGTCGAGGTCGTCCATCTCGCCCTGCGTGAGCGGGGCGAACGGCATCTCGTCGTCGACGTCGTTGATGCTGTGCGAGGCGTAGCGGCCCATCAGGGCCGCTCCAGTGCCTCCGGGCGGAGCGCCACCCGGACGTCGCTGAAGAGCGCAACGTCGTAGACCGTGCCGGCCTCGGTCGAGTGCTCGACGAGGACCACGCCGTAGCGGCCGTCGTGCAGCACGAGGTTGCCCGGCTCGATCGTCGGGGCCTCTGCTGGCGCGATCTCCGCGGGAGCGGCGGCCGGCGCGGTCGGCTCTGCGGCCGCTGGCGCAACCGGTGCCGGCGCCGCCTCGATCGGAGGCGTGATCGAGGCGGGCGCCGGTACGGCCGTGGCGGCGGCAGCAGCGGTGGGGTCGTAGAGGCTCATCAGATGCTCCCCTCAGCGGCCGCCGAGGCGGAGCCGAGCTTTCCGTTCACGGAGCCCCGGGCGAGGGGCTTGGACGCGTGCCCGAGGGCAGCGGCGGTGCCCAGCACGACGACGAGGAGGACGACCCCCGGGTCCTTCGTGAGGCTGCCGCTCTTGGAGCTCGTGGCTCCGGGCATCGCCGAGGGGGCGCCGCCGCCGACGTTGACGGAGGCGCTGGCGTCGGGAATGCCGAACATCGCCGAGGCGCTGAGCGACGACATCGGCTCAGCCGCTCATCGCGCCGGAGACGATGGTCTCCTGCACGAGCTCGAGTCGGGGGTTGGTGAGCGCTGCGTTGACGCTGAGCAGCGCCCGGAGCTCGGTGGCGTCGCCCTCGTTGACCGAGTCGCGCATCGACCAGTACTTGGCGAAGTCGAAGCAAAAGAACCCGGTCGGGCCGAAGTCGACCCCGTAGGACTCTTCCATGTCGGCTCGCATCGTTGAGCCGTCGGTCCACGTCTCCGGCTGCTGGTTGCCGCCGTACATCCATCCGAGGGCCCCGTAGTTGGTCCGGTTGACCGCGAGCGGGGACCCGGGAGCGGGCGAGGTGTTGTTCCAGATCTGGCCGAACACTCGCTGGAGGGACTTGCCGACGCCCTGGCCGGCGAAGTCGATCTCGTTGGCGGTCTGGGACACCGAGCCGGTGTTGGACTGGAGGATGGTGTGGTACACGCTCAGGTCCGGGAGCACCACGTTCCCGCCAACTTGGGGGATGTCGTAGACGTTGGCCTCGGCGAACCACCCGCCGGTGAGGGTCACGGCGGCGTTGCCGGTGAGGGCGAACAGGTCGGTCTGGGGCGCCCAGTCGACGGTCACTTCGACGGAGGTTGCCGAGGTCTGCAGGAACAGCGACCCGAGGAGCGTCACGTCGTCCCAGGCGATCGGGACGTCCCAGACGAGCTCGACGTTGTAGGTGCCGGCCGGGATGCCGGTGACGTTCTGGCCGACCCCCCAGCTGTCACAGCCGAGGGCGAGGGTTCCCTGGGTGGTGTTGTTGCCCGGCGAGGCTCCCCCGACGAACTCAGGCACGCCCCGGTCGGTGAGGCCCGGGATGGCCATGAACTTGCGGGCCCGGAGCTTCGCGCCGCTTGCGTTGATGATGAAGGACCCGCCGTTTACGGAGACCTTGATCCGCTTCGGGAGGTCGAGCGGCCACTTGGAGGTGGTGGCGACGGTCCCGGTGCCCGGGGTCACGACGAGCGAGCCGGTGAACTTCACGGCCATCGACGCGAGAATCCCGGACTTTCGGGCTTCGATCGAGTCGGAGTTGCCGAACCCGGCGAAGTTGGCCACCGGTGAGCCGATCTGGAAACGCTGGCGCCGGGTGCCCTTAGCGAAGGTCTGCGGATCGACGATGCCCTGGGGCACCGCGATGCCCTGGACAGTGAGCTGGGGCAGGTTTCCCTGCGAGGTGGTGGCGGTGGGGCTCACGAGGAGGCTCCTTTGTGGAGGATCCCGGCGAAGCTCGCAGCGCCGGAGTTGGGGAACTTGATGGCGAGGGCCTCGACGGCGTAGTTGGCAACGACCGAGACCCCTGCGACGGCCAGCCAGAAGCTGACCTTTCGGCCCTTCACTGGTTGACGCCGCGGCCCTGCGGGCGGGCGACCCCGGTGTGTGCCTTGAGGAGGTCCCAGCCGATGACTCCGGCGGCGATGTAGGCGGCCAGCCGGAGGAGGCTCTTGGACTTGCGCTTGGTGGTCACGGGGACCACGTTGGGGGCGCCGGTTAGGCCTCGGTAGCGTCGTCCTCGGACGACAGGGGGTGTCGGCCTACGCCGACGGGGCGACCACGAAACGTCTCGCGAAGTGCATCCCGGTCGGGTCGATCGGGAGCCGGGAGCCCCATACGGCTAGCTCCCAGGCCCGACCCATGTGGGCATTGACAAAAGGGAAGCCGTCTTCCTCGCGGATGATGACGAGATGGTGATCGCGCACTTCCACGCTCAGCACGGGACTGCCCGGCGGACCGACCACTATCCGATGCGCAACGCCCCAGCGCTTCGAGAACTCCTCGAGCTCGGTGAGGTCGATCTCCGCGAGGTGGTAGCCGGTCGGGGCAAAGCGGAGCAGAAGATGGGCCTCGACGGTCACTCGGGCACCCGCTCGCCACAAAGCTTGATCGCCCTACGAAGGAGCTCGAGCCGGAGCCGAGCCGCCTCCCGGGTCTCCGGGGTCATGTGAGGGCCCCGCTTCAGGAAGTCGTCCTCGAGGGCCTTCCCGGCTTTGACGGCGTCGTCGTACGGCTCGCCGGCGAAGTAGTGGGTGTGGGTGTGGGTGTAGGTGTAGGTGTAGGTCACGACGGCACCGGGGGATAGAGCGCCACTGTGTGGGTCCCTTGGTCGATGCGGACGAACTCGTGGTCCCCGAGCTCTCCCATGAGGCCCGCGAGATCCTGCTCGGAGATCCCGCAGGTCTTCGCGACCCGTTGGACGTCGGCGACGGCCGGGAGGGCGAAACAGAAGATCCAGTCGGCCTGACCGAGCACGAGCGTCTCGATGTCCATCGGGCGGGGACCGCAGAAAAGGCACCAGTCGCCGTTGTGGCGCCCTTGGTGGAGGACGGTGTCGAAACCCTGGAGCACCCGGCCGGGCTTGGCCACCTCGCCGATCTCGTCGACCCAGAGCAATCGCGGCCGCGCTCCGGGGAAGCGGCGCTTGTCGCCGGCCTCGTGCAGGGCGGCGATCGCCGCGTCGATCTTGAACCGGTAGTGCGGGTCGTGCAGCCGGTTGGGCACGAGGTTCCACATCGCTCGTGAGAGACCCTCGGGGCGTTCGGGCCAGTTGACGGCGTAGATCGGGTCGCCGTTGGACTTCTTGTCGACCAGCTCCTCGCCGCCGGGCCACGGGAGGGTCCACGTGTAGTCGTGGTCGACGTCGCCCGTCGAATTGATGACGAGCCCGTCGTAAGGCCAGCTGCGGGCGTAGAGCTCGGCGAGGTGGCTCTTCCCGCTGTTCTTGCGGCCAAAGAAGTCGAGGAACATCGCCGTGCCGTCGGGGTCGACGTCGAGCCGGGTCTCCTCGTCCAGCTCCTCGAGCTCGTCGACGTCAGCCATCGGCGCTCGATCGTGTCCCGGGACGCCCGACCTCCGGGGTTCCCAGGTGGGAGAGCGCGCCGAGCACGGCTAGGACGTGTTCGTTGCAGGCGAAGTTCCGGGACGTTCTGCTCACGGTCTTATCCCGCTGGATGATCCGAATCTCGGTAAAGGGGGCCCCGAACGGACTCGGGAACTCCCGGAGGCAAACGAGGCATTGCGGCGTGTATTCCACCTAGAACTCCTCGCCGACGGTGGTGAGCTCGCGGTAGCCGTGGGCTTCGGGGTCGTCGCCCACCTCAGCGCCGAGGCCCTGGGAGCGCTGGCCCTCGGCGTAGGCGAGGCGGGACCGGGTGCGCCGAGCGCTCTCCTCCACTTCCACGCGTCCGCCCGGGGCGCCGGTGAACGCTCGAGCGAGGTAGGCGCCGGCGCGCATGACGGCGGCCAGGGGGCCGATCTTGTCGACAACGGCCGCCAGCTTCTCTGAGCCCTCGGCCCGGTCGATGAGATAGCCGGCCACCGGGGCGCCGATCTCGTAGCACTCGTTCGCCGTGGCCACCATGTCCCGCTCCTCGGTGCCGAGCAGCCGATCGAGGACGACGGTGACCGAACGGACGCCCGTGGCGCAGGCGTCGAGCGTGCGCCGGCGGGTCCTAGAAGATTCCTTCGAAGAGCTCTTCGGGGACTTCGTCGGGATCGGGGAGTTTCCCTCCGGCGAACCGAGCGGGTGCCGCCCTCCCGTCCCCAGCTGGCGGAACTGGTCGAGCCGGCTGCGGATTCCGCGGGCTGGTGCCGGCGGGGGAGGGGGGGTTTCCCCCGCCGGCACTGCCTCCGTCGCCTGAGACGGGCTCGGCGACGGGCTCGGGGGCTGCGGCGGCTGCCGGAACCCGACGACTGGATCGGCCATTTCCGTAGCTCCTCACGATCTTGACTCGGGTGCCCTTCGGGGCGGTGTGCTCGACGACGGGACCCGACTGCTCACTGGAGGGGGCGCGCCGAAGCGTCGTCGTGAGCCCGCACCCCTCGGTCGGACACGGCAACGTCTGGGTGACCCGGCCAGGAAATGCCTGGGTCTTGAGCTCGTGGCCGTTCCCGCAGGTGCCGGCCACGTCGATTCGGACTCCCTTTCGGCGCATGTCGGCAGATACACTGCCATTGACCAGGGGCTAAACCCACTGTCGGACTATGACGACACCCCCGTCGTCAGGGGACGACAGTGGTGCCGTCACCGGTCGAACTGCACTGTCGGCATGGACCGGCAAAAAGGGAGAACCGACAGTGGCCGACACCAAAGACGAATTACGCCACCGTCTCGAGGAGAACGAGACCCGTCACCTCGAGGCGCGGCGCCAAGCGACCTTGGCCATGAACGCACGGATTCGCGGGGTCGTCGACGCGCTCGACGGAGGCCTTTCCTACGGCGAGGTGGCCAAGGCGATGAACGCGGCCCGCGAGCGCCGAGGAGCTCGGCCGATCCGGCGGGGCGACCTCTCGCACATCGTGGCGTGCGGGTACCCGGAGGACTCGCCCGAAGAAGCGGTCGCGTCGTGAAGCTCTTTGTGGCTTGGTATTGCGAGGACTACGAGGGCGGCCAGCTCTTCGGCGTCTTTGAGACGCTCCCGGAGGCCCAGCGCGTCGTCGAGTCCAATCATCCAGCCCAGCGGTGGTACGGGCCCTCGCCCGACGGTCACGACTGGCTCTACGGGTCGACGGGCTATCTGGTGACCGAGGTCGAGCTCGGTGAGGCGCTGTCGGTCTGACGACGCGACAGCGCCCGCCGGCGACGGGCGGGCGCTGCTGTTGCTGGTGGCCGCTAGGTCGCCGGCCTATGTGGGTAGCCCGCTACAAAACGCCGGCGGGCTCGGCGGGCTTCCACGCCACTTGATGGGCGGACGTCCACCAGAGCGGCGGCACGTTGCCACGTTTCACGCCCCTGGCCACGAGACCCCGCAGGTCGGCCGGGTTCGGAATCCCGGCCCACTGCCGCGCAGTGAGGTCGACGAGCGCCTCGCCGCCGTTGGGGTGAGCGACGATGAGCTCGGCCGGCGGAGGTGGCGGAGTGAGGATCTCCTTCGCCCGGGCGATGATCGCCGGCCGCTGGGCAACGATCGCCGGCCCGGGGCACCCGTAGTGGCCTCCCCAGCTCGCTCCGCCCATGGCGTGATAGCCAAGGCCGGAGGCCGTCGGCGTGTCGGCGAGTTGCAGGGGAACGCCTACCTGTTGGTGCAGCCAGGCGAGGAGCTGCGCGTCGTTCTCGAGCTGGGAGTCGGTCAGGCTCTCGGGGGCGAAGCCCTCGTGTTCGACCGAGATCCACCGGCCGTTTCCGCCCGCCTCGGCCCAGGCGATCTTGTCGAGCTCGACCCACTGCCACATCGCGCCGGTCTTCGGGTTCCCGAGGTGAGCACTGACCTGGGCGGCGCTGTCGTGAAACCAGTTGTCGCAGCTCGAGATGGAACCCTCCATCACGTGCAGGACGACCCCCAGCACGGGCTTGAGCTCCAGGTCGCCGTACTGGTTGGGCACCGGGCCGTGCCACGCGGCGTGGGGGTAGCGGGGCGGGGCGGTGGTCATTGGGACACCTCCACGATCGCGGGATTCGGAACCGGCTCGAGCTCGCAGCACGCCCTGGCGGCGTTGAGCGCCCAGCCCCACATGAATCCGGTGAGCTGGAGGGGCGCCAGAGACTCCCGCAGAACGGTGTAGAGCTCGTCCTCGCCCAGCCGCGCGTCTTCGGGGTGCGCGAGGAGGTGCGAGAGGACGATTCCGCCGGCGAGGTCGGCACACTCGACATACGAGCCCGGTGCATTGCGCGCGTGGGCGGCGAGCAGGCGGAGGCGGAGCGCTTCCGTGGAGCTCCGCTCAGCGGGCGGGGGAACCGGCTTGCCGCCGACGATGACACCGAGCGCCTGTTCGGCCGAGAGCCCGAGGTGGGCGCCGTCTGCGCCGGGCATTTACGCGGCCGCCCGAACCGAGCTATCCGACCTCGTCCCCTACGGGGAGGACCAGCCTGGCCCGGCCGTTCCGCCGCCCCGTTGGGGCGGCGGTCCGGGCTGGACTCCACTGGCGGACCTGACGGGATTTGAACCCGCGACCTCCGGCTTGACAGGCCGGCGTGCACTCCGAGCTGCACCACAGGTCCCTGCGGCCCGAGCTGACAGGCAGCCCGGGTGCCTTCACGAAGGCGGCGGCATCCCGCCGTCTTCGTGACGCGAGACACGATGCTAGGCGACGCGGCGGGGGCGCCGGACACGCCGCGAGCTCGAGGGCTCGGCCGTGCGCGGGGAATGCGACTGGCCGGCCCGTGCGGGCTCTGTCTTAGCTTTGCGGGCGACCGGCTCTGGCTGGCAGTGGGGGCACCACAGCGCGGTCCGCCCACCGATCCTGGTCGTGCGCAGCGCGGTTCCGCATCGTGGGCAGGCGGCGTTCTTTTCGCCTCGGACGCAGCTCAACCATCCGTTGCGCCGAGGAATCTCGCCGGCCTCCACCGAGAGCCGGAGAATCTTTTGGAGCGAGCGCGAGAGCTTATGCCGATCCTCTAGGTCGAGGTCGTCGTAACGGCGAGACGGGTGCAGGCGCGCCTGCCAAAGGGTCTCGTCTGCGAGCATGTTCCCGACCCCGGCGATCACTTTCTGGTCGGTCATCACGGTCTTGACCGGCCCGCGGTGGCCCGCCAGCCGCTCATCGAGCGTCTTCGCGGACAGGCCGAGAGCGTCCGGCCCGAGCGGACCCGTGATGCGCTCGACCTCATCCTCGTCGTCCGCCAGCCAAAGCCCTCGCAACTTGCGCAGGTCGCGATAGACGAGCCTGCCGGTGCCCATAGCGAAGACGACGCGTTCGAAGCGACCCGCTTCCTCGTCGTCCTCTGCCCACGACAAGGCGCCGGTCATTCCGAAGTGGAACATCAGGATCGGGCCTCCGGACAGCGCAGCGAGCAGCCACTTGCCGCGGCGCTCGGGCTCGGCGAACTGCCGACCCTCGAGCACCGCGGCGAAATTCTGCGCCGAAGTTCCGTGCAGCACCCCCGCGTCATGAACGTCCACGCTGGTGATCCGCTTGCCGACAGCGTGCTCTGCGAGCACCCTGCGGAAGGCGTCGACGTCGGGAAGCTCGGGCACGAATCCCGACTACCTGCCCAGGAGGGCGGCCGATGCCGCGCTCTGGGTCACCCGGCCCGGAAGCCCTGCTCCACCTGGTCTCCCACGGCCTTGTCCACCTTCCTCCAGTACTCGAAGACCTTGCTGAGCACCGGCTCTTGGACGCCCTGCTTGAGGTGCCCGATGATGTTGGACACGAGGCGTTGACGGCCGGGCTCGTCCATCGCCTTGTTGACCATTCCGTTGGCTTGGACGAAGTCGTCGTCCTCGGCATGCGGCTCGTAGGCGGCACGCACGATCTCTCCCGTTACCGACCAGCTGAAGTCCCTGCCGAAGCGATCGGGATCGGCGGCAGGGCCGCCCATGCTGTTGGGTGCGTACGTCGGGTCACCCGGGTTCTCATAGCGCATGGCCCCGTCACGGTTGTAGGTGTGGACGGGGGAGTGGGGTCGGTTGACGGGAAGCTGCAGGTAGTTAGGACCGATGCGGTGCAGGTGGGTGTCTGGGTAGCTGAAGAGCCGGCCGAGCAGCATCTTGTCGGGAGACGGCCCGATGCCCGGGATCATGTTGCTGGGCTCGAACGCCGCCTGTTCGATCTCGGCGAAGTAGTTCTCCGGGTTCCGGTCCAGCACCATCCGCCCCACCTTGATGAGCGGGTAGTCCCCGTGCGGCCACACCTTGGTGAGGTCGAAGGGGTTGAAGCGGTAGTCGGCGGCGTCCTCGAACGGCATCACCTGCATGGAGAGGGTCCAGGTCGGGGCGTTGCCGCTCTTGATCGCTTGGTAAAGGTCCTGGATGTGCGCGTCGGGGTTCTCCCCGGCGAGCGCGTGGCCCTCCGCCTCGGTCAGGTGTTCGACGCCCAGATCCGTCTTGAAGTGGTACTTGACCCAGAACTTCTCGCCTCCGGCGTTCTCCCAGGCGTTGGTATGGCTGGAGTAGCCGTTCATGTTCCGCCACGTCTTCGGCAGACCGCGATCACCCATCAAATAGGTCACTTGGTGGGCGGACTCCGGCGACAGGGTCCAGAAGTCCCACTGCATGTGGTTGTCGCGAAGCCCATTGTCGGCGCGGCGCTTCTGGGAGTGAATGAAGTCCTGGAACTTCTGGGGATCGCGGACGAAGAACACCGGCGTGTTGTTGCCGACCATGTCGTAATTGCCGTGCTCGGTGTAGAACTTGAGCGCGAACCCTCGGGGATCGCGCACGGTGTCTGCGTAGCCACGCTCGCCAGCCACGCTCGAGAAGCGGGCGACCATCTCGGTGCGCTTGCCGGGCTGGAACATCACTGCCTTGGTGAACTGCGAGACGTCCTCGGTGACCTCGAAGAAGCCGAATGCGCCACCACCCTTTGCATGGACGACGCGCTCCGGGACGCGCTCGCGATTGAAGTGCTGCATCTTCTGGATCACGTAGGCGTCCTGCAACAGGATGGGGCCACCGGGGCCCACGGTGAGGGAGTACTCGTCGCTCGCTGCCGGGATGCCCGCGTCGGTGGCCGTGTATGGGCGCTCGTTCTCGATCATGGACAACCTTCTCTTCGTCGTGCGCGGAGCTGGGTCGTTTGCGCGGGCTCTCGGTCGGCGGAGGCCGACTGAAATCAGTCGACTCCGATCGTTCGGATGAGTCAAGGGGCCAGGCCGGGGCCTACACTGCGGCCCGGTGATCTCCCGCGTCGGTGTTACCCCGCGGTCGGCCTCGTTCTCACCATCCCCCTCTCTCCCAGGCGGTCCCACACCGAGGTGGTCGCCCGATGCCTGAGCTCGTCGGCGCCATCGACCAGGGCACCACGAGCACCCGCTTCATGGTCTTTGATCCCGCAGGACGCGAGGTCGTCCGCCACCAGGTGGAGCACCGCCAACTGTTACCCCGGCCCGGATGGGTGGAGCACGATCCCGAGGAGCTTTGGAGCGCCACGAGCGCCGTGGTGACCGAGGGCATGCGCTCGGCGGGGCTCAAGGCGTCCGACCTGGCGGCGGTTGGACTGGCGAACCAGCGGGAGACCACCGTGGTGTGGGACCGGCGCTCCGGCCAACCACTGGCGAACGCGATCGTCTGGCAGGACACCCGCACAGCGGACCTCGCCGCCAGGCTTGAGGAGGAGGCTGGCGGGCTGTTTCGCGAGCGCAGCGGGCTGATGCCGTCCACCTACTTCTCCGGACCCAAGCTGCGCTGGTTGCTGGACCACGTGGAGGGGGCGAGGGCGGGCGCGGAACGCGGCGAGGTGCTCTTTGGGACCGTGGACTCGTGGCTGGTGTGGAAGCTGACCGGTGGGCGCCACCACGTGATCGACGTGACCAACGCCAGCCGCACCATGTTGATGGACCTCGAGGGCCTCGAGTGGGACGAGGAGCTGTGCGCGCTCCTCGGTATTCCGAGAGCGACGCTTCCCGAGATCCGGCCCTCCTCGGACTCCTCGGGCGACGTGGTCACCGCCGGAGGGCCCTTCGGCGAGGGGCTCCCGGTCGCCGCCGCGCTCGGCGACCAACATGCGGCGATGGTCGGGCAGGCCTGCTTCTCCGTCGGCGAGGCGAAGAGCACCTACGGGACGGGGACGTTCCTGTTGTGCAACACCGGCGAGCAGATCGTCCGATCCGGATCGGGTCTTTTGTCGACCGTCTGCTACCAGCTCGCCGGCGAGGCGCCCCGCTACGCGCTTGAGGGATCAGTGGCGGTCAGCGGGTCCGCCGTGCAGTGGTTGCGCGACCAGCTCGGCGTCATCGCCGACGCAGCAGGCGTCGAGGAGCTGGCGCGGACCGTCCCCGACGCCGCGGGCCTCTACTTCGTCCCGGCGTTCTCCGGGCTGTTCGCTCCCTACTGGCGAAGCGACGCTCGGGGAGCAATCGTCGGCATGTCGCGGTACCACGGGGCGGCCCACCTGGCCCGGGCAACCCTCGAGGCCATCTGCTACCAGACGTGCGACCTCGTCGAAGCGATGGCCGCCGACGGTGCAGGGGTGAAGGTGCTGAAGGTCGATGGAGGCGTGACGGAAAACGAGCTGTGCATGCAGCTCCAAGCCGATGTGCTCGGGCTCACAGTGGTCCGTCCCAAGGTCGCGGAGACGACTGCCCTCGGTGCCGCGTACGCGGCCGGCCTCGCCGTCGGCCTCTGGGACGGAACCGACACTCTGGCGCAGAACTGGGTCGAGGATCGGCGGTGGGCTCCCAGTTGGGACGAGGCCCGGAGAACCGAGGGCCTCGCCGGGTGGCACAAGGCCGTCGAGCGCACGCTGTCGTGGGTCGAGCCGGACGCCGATGTTCCCTGAACCGGTGACGCCGTGAACAAAGCGCCACCCCGCGCGATCGCCATGTCCCGGGAACGGGCCGACGCGAACCGGGCCGCGCTCCGTTCCACCAACTTCGACCTACTGGTGGTGGGAGGAGGCATCGTCGGTGCCGGCATCGCCCTGGACGCCGCGACTCGCGGTCTTTCCGTGGCGGTGGTGGAGGCCCAGGACTGGGCGGCCGGCACGTCGTCCCGCTCTTCCAAGCTCATACACGGGGGCCTGCGCTACCTCCAGATGCACGACTTCGCCCTCGTGCGCGAGGCGCTCACCGAGCGATCCATCCTTCTGCGGACCGCTCCCCACCTGGTCCACCCCCTGCCCTTCCTCTATCCGCTCCACCGGCGCGTGATCGAGCGCGCCTACGTCGGCGCCGGGGTGCTCTTGTACGACCTGCTTGCCCGGACCACCCACTCCGGGGCAGGGCTGCCCTTCCACCGCCAGCTCACCCGCCACCGCGCCCTCGCGCTTGCCCCGGCGCTGGCGGCGGATCGCTTCGTCGGTGCGGTGAGTTACTACGACGGCCAGGTCGACGACGCTCGTCACACCTTCACGGTCTTGCGAACCGCAGCGAGCTACGGCGCGATCACCGCCAGCCGGGCCTGCGTAGTGGGGCTCCTTCGTAACGGACCCGGCGTGGTCGGAGCGCGCGCGTCGCTCGTGGAGAGCGGTGAGGAGCTTGAGGTGCGGGCGAAGGTGGTGGTGGGCGCGACGGGAGTGTGGACCGAGCAGCTCGAGCGCCTCGCCGGGAAGGAACGCGCGCTTCAGGTGCAGCCCTCCAAGGGCGTGCACCTGGTCGTGCGCCGCTCGGCCATCGACTCGTCCGTCGCCCTCATTCTTCCCACCGACCGCAGCGTGCTCTTCGTGCTTCCCTGGGGCGAGCACTGGCTGATCGGCACGACCGACACGGCCTGGGACTACGACCCCGCGTGGCCGGCGGCCAACCGATCGGACATCGACTATCTGCTCGCCACGGTGAACGGTGCCCTCAACCGGCCACTCGAGCGAAGCGACGTCGAGGCGGTCTACGTGGGGCTGCGACCGCTCATCGCCGGGGCCGGGGACGAGACGACGAAGCTCTCACGTGAGCACGCGGTCAACCGGCCGCTCCCCGGTCTGGTCCTCGTGTCGGGGGGCAAGTACACGACCTATCGGGTGATGGCCCGTGACACCGTCGACGCCGCGGTCGAGCACGGCCAGCTACGGGCCGGACCGTGCCGCACGGATCGGGTCCTGCTCGTCGGCGCCCAGGGCTTGGCCGAATTATCCGAAAGCGCCTTCGAGCTCGCCCAGCAGTGGCACCTCGACCAGGCAGACGTCGTCCGCCTCCTTGGCCGTTATGGGAACCTGCTGCCCGAGGTGCTTGCTCCGAGCCGCGAGGACGAGTCGTTGCTGGCCCGCCTCGGGAGCGGCGAACCTTCCGTCCCCGGCAGCTACCTTCGGGCCGAGGTCGCGTACGCGGTCACCCACGAGGACGCCCGCCATCTGGAGGACGTGCTCGAGCGCCGCACCCGGCTCGCCATCGAGTCACGCGGGCACGGGGCCGCCTTTGCCGAGGAGATCGCCGAGGTGATGGCGACTCGCCTTGGCTGGGATGCCGCACGACGGGCGGAGGAGGTCGCCGCAGTGCGCGCCGCGGCAGCGGCAGCCGACGCCGCTTTCGAGGAGCCGGACGACCGCTCGGCAGCGCACCGCTTACGGGAGGTGGGGAGCCTGCTTCCGTTACCGTGAGGCTGAGCATCCAAGCAAGGAGAGAACCGGGTGGCGATCAAGGTCTTGTTCATCGGAGGGACCGGGATCATCAGCTCGGCGTGCGCCCGCCTGGCGATCCAGGCCGGCTACGAGCTGACCGCGGTCAACCGCGGCGAGACGGCGACGAGGCCACTTCCCGAGGAAGCCGAGGTGATCACCGCTGACGTGCGCGACCCGGAGTCGTTCGCAACTGCTCTGTCGGGTCGCGAGTTCGACGTCGTGGCGCAGTTCCTCGCCTTCACGCCGGAACACGTCCGCCACGATCTCGCCCAGTTCGAGGGACGGGTGGGCCAGTACGTGTTCATCTCGTCCGCTTCGGCCTACCAAAAGCCGATCGCCCGGCTCCCCATCGTGGAGTCCACACCGCTCAGGAACCCGTTCTGGCAGTACTCCAGGGACAAGATCGCCTGCGAGGACCTGCTCGTCGAGGCCTACCGTCAGCGTGGTTTTCCGGCAACGATCGTGCGACCGTCTCATACCTACGATCGCACGTCGGTGCCCCTGCTCGGCGGCTGGGCTGCCGTGGAACGGATGCGCCGCAAGGAGCCGATCGTCGTGCAGGGAGATGGGACCTCGTTGTGGGTGCTCACTCACCATCGAGACTTCGCGGCGGCCTTCACTCCGCTGATCGCCAACCCTCAGGCCATCGGGGATTCGTTTCACATCACGAGCGACCAGGTGCTCAGCTGGAACCAGATCTATTCGGCCTTCGCTGTGGCGGCCGGCGCCGAGCCTCGCCTCGTCCACGTTTCCTCCGAGCGAATCGCGGAGCTCGCTCCCGATTGGGGCCCGGGGCTTCTCGGCGACAAGGCCCACTCGGTGATGTTCGACAACTCCAAGGTGCGCTCCCTCGCTCCCGGCTGGTCGGCGACGATCCCCCTCGCTCGTGGTGCCGAAGAGATCGTGGCGTGGCACGACGAGGACCCGTCGCGTAGACGAGCCGATCCCGCCGCCGAAGCAGCGCTTTCGCTCCTCGCCGGGGCCTAGCTGGGCCAGCCCTCAGCCGAGTTCCGAGCGGACGAGGCAGTGCGCGAAGGGCTCGACCATCTCTTCTACGCGCTCGGAGGGCCCGGCCACGAGCAGGTACTCCCTGTTGCGCAGGTGTGAGACGGTCCCCACCTTTTGCCCGCTGGGATCGTGGATGCCGATCTGGGCGCCGACGTAGCGACGCGAGTCGAAGGCAAGCACGTGAACGGCGCCCCGGGGGCTGCACATGTCGACGAGCTCGTCGAGGGACATCCACGCCTCGTCGTTGTAGGAC
>JAODBN010000095.1 GCA_025463965.1 Acidimicrobiaceae bacterium | reverse complement strand
CAGCGACAACGGCAACAACGGCAACCGTTCGATGGGTTATTACGACGAGACGGATATTCCCTTCTATTACGGGCTGGCCAGGGCGTTCGCCAGCTCGGACCACCACTTCTGCTCGGTCCTCGGTCCGACCTATCCGAATCGGATGTTCTACTTCGCCGGCACGTCGTACGGCCTCGCCTACAACAACTTTGCTCCGACCCAGCTCCCCGACGGCTCGACGCCGAAGAACATCTTCACCGAGCTGAGCGCGGCGGGCATCTCCTGGAAGATGTACGCCGAAGATCTCCCGAGCTCCTTCCTGGTGAACGTCTCCCTCGCCACCAATCCCGACAACTACCCGGGGGTGACGCAGTTCTTCGCTGACGCAAAGGCCGGCACTCTCCCGCAGGTCTCATTCGTCGAAGGCAGCGATTCAGGCTCGGGAACAATCACCGTCGATGGTGAGCAGATCACGGCCGTCGACGAGCACCCGGCGCAAAACCTCCAGCTGGGGCAGAACTTCGTGGCCCACATCGTCAACGCGCTGATCGCGTCACCGGACTGGCCGAACTCCGCGATGTTCCTCACCTACGACGAGCACGGCGGCGAATACGATCACGTGGCCCCTCCTGCGGCGTGCAAGCCGGACAGCCTGCCGCTCAAGCTCGGTGGCGGAGACAAGATCCCTGGGGAGTTCGATCGCTACGGCTTCCGCACGCCGCTGTTTGTGGTGTCGCCGTACGCGAAGCGCGGCTACGTGTCTCACGAGGTCGTCGACCACACGAGCATCACGCGTTTCGTCGAGACCCGCTTCAACCTCCCGGCCCTGACCGCGCGCGATGCGAACGCATGGCCCCTGCTCGACATGTTTGATTTCTCGCACGTGAACACGACCGTTCCGACCCTGCCTGAGGCCGTGATCGATCCCGCCCAGCAGGCGCAGTGCGCGAACCCGGACGGCGGCTACCCGCCCGGGAAGGCGGGGTTCTAGCGCCAATGCCACTCGGATAGCGCGTAAGGGGTTGATCTGATTCGCCTTTTTTTAAGGCCTTTTCTCCTGCCTCAAGATGGTGCACGCTCTGTCGCATGACACGTCCTGCGATGGATCGAGGCACGTTCGAGACGTTCCAGAAAAGCATTGATCCTTGCTGGATCGAGGAAGCCCTCGCCGAGACAAAGAAGGCGACGCTTCGCAAGCGACGCCTTCCAGCGGAGCAGGTCATCTGGCTCGTGCTCGGCATGGCGCTGTTCCGGGATCTCGCGATCGATGCAGTGGTCAAGACTCTCGACCTGGCCTTGTCCGATGGCGACGAGAGGCCGATGTCGTCCAGCTCCGTGTGCGAGGCGCGCCAGCGCGTGGGCAGCGAGCCGCTGGCGTGGCTCTTTGACCGGTGTGCCACGAAGTGGGCGGTCGAGAGCGCAGACAGGGCGCGGTGGCGCGGCCTTGCGGTCTATGGCGTTGACGGAACCAGGGTTCGGGTGCCGGACTCGGACCCGAACCGGCGCCACTTCGGCGGACATCCTTCACGTCGCGGAGAGAGCGGGTACCCGCTGGTGCGACTCGTCACGCTGATGGCGTTGCGCTCACACCTGATCCTTGCAGCCCGGTTCGGCCCTTATCGGACTTCGGAGTTGGCGTACGCCGAGGAGTTGTGGCCGGAAGTGCCGGAGAACTCGATCGTCATTCTCGATCGTAACTTTCTCAACGCACCCGTCCTCCTGCCGCTGCAGAACGAGGTCGCGAACAGGCACTGGCTGACCCGGGCAAAGTCAAATACGAAATACACGATTGTCGAGACACTCGGAGTCGGAGACGAATTGGTCGAACTCAACGTCTCCGCCGAGGCGCGCAAGAAAAATCCAGCTTTCCCGCAGAAGTGGCGCGTGCGCGTCATTCACTACCAACGCCCAGGCTACAGACCGGAGCGTCTGCTCACATCTCTCCTCGACACGAATCGCTTCCCAGCCGCCGAAGTCATCGCCCTCTATCACGAGCGCTGGGAACTCGAACTTGGCTATGACGAATTGAAAACAGAGCTCCTCGATCGCGAAGAGGCGATTCGCAGCAAGACAGTTGAAGGCGTCGCTCAGGAACTCTGGGGCCTCTTACTCTCCTACAATCTGGTACGGCTCGAAATGGAGCGTGTTGCCGCAGAAGCCAACGTCCCCCCGACACGCATCAGCTTCATCGCTGCCTTTCACTACATCCGTCACGCACTCGTGGTCGCCAGCTTTCTCAAACCGGGGGCTCTCCCCAAACACATCCGCCGTCTTCGCGAAGATCTGCTCGGTCTCATCCTTCCGGAACGCCGTTCCGACCGCCTCTTCCCACGCGCCGTCAAGATCAAGATGAGCAACTACCCCCGCAAACGCCGCCCTCCCCTCCCACCGCCCTCGGCCAAGTCCTAACCGAGTGGCATTGCGGTTAGGCCCGGAGAGCGGCCCTTCCGGCGCGACGCCGGATCAGCCCCATCATTGCGAGCATCCAAGTGCCGGCCGTGATGGGCCCGTCGGTGGGGCCGCAGCCGCAGCCGGGCGTCGGAAGGGCGATGTGCTGTCCGGCATCCGGTGAAGCGCCGGTCGTGTCGGGTGGCCCTGCATCGGTGAGCTCCCCACCAGCGTCGGTGTCGGGATTTCCCGCATCGAGCACCGGGGTGCC
>JAODBN010000049.1 GCA_025463965.1 Acidimicrobiaceae bacterium | reverse complement strand
CGCTAATCCGCGACCTGCTTGACGACGTCGTGCTCGCCGCCAACGTCGCCGCCGGCGAGCTGCGGCGCGTGGCGCTTCGGACCGACTACGACGCGGCCAGCATGCTCGGGGCCGCGTGACCCTCCTCGAGCGCCTGGAGGAGGAGCTCCTCGCACCGGGCCCGATCGAGATGCGCGCCGACGACCCGGCGTGGTTCGACTACCGCCTCCGATATCGCGCCATTCGCGACGTCGAGCGCCGGGCCCAGGCGGAGCAGCGGCGCCGGCTGCTCGCCGGGATCCCCGTAACCGCGTGAAAACCCTGTTCACCGCAGTGCTCGAGGGGGCTGGCTGGCGCCTCGGCAAGGCGATGGCCACTACGGCGATCGTCGTGGTCCTGGTGCTCGTGCTCGGCGCCTCGAGGCAACGAGCGAGGGGGTCGCCCATGACCTAAGAACCCTCCGCTGCACCCACTCGAGTACATCATCGACCGACCCCCCGTCCTCTCCGGCGGGGGGTCGGTGCGCGTTAGCCGGCCGGCGCCGGCGGAGTGCTCGGCGCCGGCAAGAGCGCCGGAGGGAGCAACGTCGGGCCGCACACCTGGCAGTAGTCGGCGAAGGTGGGGGCCATCCCCGGCAATGTCGTCTGCGTGTGCGACCAGGCCCCTGGCGAGGTGTCGCTGTAGCGGCCGCACCCGTTGTCGCACTTGGTCACTTGCATCGGGCGCTCCTTAGCTTCCGAGGTCGTAGCGGAGGATGATCGTCGCGGCCTGATTGACGGTCTGGGCGAAGTACCACACGCCCGTGGTGACCCGCTGGTCGTTGAGGCCTGGGTGATTCGCCCATCTGCCGGCGATCGGGCAGTTGAGCCCCGCGAGGGCGAAGCCCCCCGAGGCGACCGCCTGCAAGGTAATGGAGTCCGGGCTCGGGACCTGTGCGTCGAAGCTGCGCAAGTAGTAGGCCTGGCCGGCCGGAGGCGGCGGGAGGACCACATTTCCGTTGAAGAACTGGCCCTGCACTGTCGCGAACGCGTGGCCCGTGGTTCCGGCGACGAGCGCGGCGACCGAGACGGTCTGGAGATTGCCGTAGGGGACGATCGGCGCCGGAAGGGCGCTGCCCGGCCCAGGCTCATACGGCGAGTACCAAAGGGCATACACCTGGGGTGTGACACCGGCCGGTGGGTTGAAGCCGACATTCAGCGGGTCGATCGAGATCCCGCCCTCGCTCGAGAGGTCGAGCGACATCCCGTCACGCGTAAACGGGTCGATCAGGTCGGCCAGGACCGAGTCGTCTGTCGTGACGACGAGCGCGTACGGCGAGTAGTTGATGACGACCACCGTGCCGACGTAGGGCGACCCCGCTCCGGCGAAGGGGTTGAGGATCGTGAAAGGGGTGTTCGGCGTCGGGGTGAAAGGCCCCGACATCTTCGGCACGGCGGCCGCCTAGACCGCGAGCCAGCGCGCTACCGCGGGGCGCTGCTGGCCCCGGGCTTCCCAGGCCTGGTTGAAGGCCCACGCGGCCCCGATAAGGCAGGCGATGCCGAGGCCTACGGCGAGGGGCTGGGACTGGAGGACGGGCGCCGGGCGGCCGCCCGCCGGGCGCCCGGCCATCAGACGGCGGGAGCCGGCGGAGCCGGCGAGCTCGGGGGCTCGATCGAGGCGACGAGCGCTACAGGGCCCGCAGAGCTCACGGGGGCGGCAATAGGCGCGGCGACGGGCGCTACGGCCGCTACGGGCACGCTGGGGGCCGCTGCGGGGGCATTTGAAGGGGTAAGCACCGTGGCGATCGACTGCAGCGAGCTGAGGGCCGCGGTGAGGGCGCTGTTGACCGTGTCTGCGGCCGCCGGCTGGGTGAGGGCCAGGTGACCTCCGGAGAACAGCGCGGCGAGCGCGATGAGCATCTGGGGCACCGGCTGGTGGAAGGCCTCCAGCACCACGATCGCAGCTATGGCGGCGATCGCCAGGACAAGGTTGGCGGTAGTTCCGACGGTGGTCTTCACTTCGTGGGCTCCTTCGTGATGGATTTCGCAGGGACGTGCTCGCCGGGCATGGCGAACTCGGGGTGCTCCTCGAGGAGGGCCCGGCGCTCGAGGGCGAGGAGACGCCGGTCCCGGTCCGCCTGGCGGGAGAGCTCTCGCTGGTGCTTCTCCTCGGCCGCGCGGCCGAGCACATAGCCGCACGCGATGCCGTAGACGAGGCAGAACAGCAGCGCTCCGCGCTCGCTCTTTTCGCTGGTCTTAGGCGGCACGGTGTCTCCTCGGGTGGGCTTCGTTGGCGGGGGTCTCGGTGTGGACTGTGAAGTCGTCGCGAAGGCAAACGATCTCCTCGAGGACGGCCTCGGCGACGCGCGCGACGCGATAGGCGACGCGCACGAGGGCACAGAGGGCCACGAAACCCCCGATGAGCCCGGCGATGTCGAGCGCCGTCTTCACTGCTGCCAGGGGGCCGTTGCCCAGACGGTGACGCTCACCTGCGAGCCGGGCGCACCGAGCACGGTGAGCTCGCGTCCGGTGAGCGGGACGGTCGGCGCCGACGGGGGCACCACGAGCACGCCCGTGCTGGGGCTCGGCGGGTTGGCGTTCTCCCAGGTGCGGTTCATCACCGAGACCGTGTCGTCGACGAGCGCCGAGTAGGTGAGGTTCGACCACTGGTCGCCGGCGAGCAGCGAGCTCGAGGAGCTGACGACCGTGCCGGCGGGGAGCAGGTTGGCGAAGAGGGGAACGGCGTTCGCGGCCGGCGCAGAGATGTCCTTGGCGCTCGGGTTCCAATTCCAGTTGACCGAGAGCGACGCGGCCTGGCTGCTGTCAGAGACCGCCGCGTCGACGAGGTTCCCGCCAATCGTGGCCACGATCGCCGGCGTCCGGGTGCCCGCCGTCGCCGAGGTGGTGAGCTTTCCGGCGATCGACAGGAGCTGCCAGCGGTTGACCGGGCTCGTCGGCACGACGAAGTCGGCGGCGGCCGCCGGGTTGGGGATCGTCGCCTCGAGGAGGTACCCGCGCCCGAGCGTCGTCGGGATCGCGGTGACCGCCGAGTAGGGGGCCCGCAGGTTCTCGTGCCACTTCCCGTCTGCGTCGAGGGTGACGGTGCGGGCGACGAGCACGCCATTTTGGAACTGGCCGAGCCGGTTGGTCAGCCGGTCGGTGCGGTGCCGGTTCTCGAGGCGAAGCTCGGTGGTGAGCTCCTCGAGCGCGCGGATGACGTCGCCGACGTCGCGCGCGGTCTCGAGCGTGCGCCCGATCGGGCCCTCGTGCTCGCGCGTCACAGCGCCGCCGCCTCTGCGGCCGCAGGGAGCTCGCCGGCGCCGCTCGAGAGCGGCACGATCGTGCTGTGCTGCTTCGGCTGGCCGTCGCCGCCGGCCCGGTGGACTCCGAGCACGATGAGCGCCACGCCGGCGATGGCCGCGATGCCGGTAAACACGATGCTCTTGATCGAGCTCGTGATCCCGGTCGCGCCGAGGACGGCGCCGGCGATGCTCGCCAGCGGGGAGGACGTCAGCGTGGCGGACGCGGCGGTCGAGCCGGCCGAGGGGGAGCCGGCCGCCGAGAACCCGGATTGGCCAAGCTTTGCGGCAACGACGTTGGCATCGGTCGCCGACGAGCCCCCACCCGGACCGAGGCCGCCCCAGTCGGACTCCCAGATGTCGTGCACGAGCTGCTGTTCGCTCGCGGATCCGCTCCGGAGGTCGGAGACGAATTGTGGGGCCAGCGCCTGCTGCTGGTGCTGTTGGCCGTCGGCGCCCGTGAAGGTGCCGCCGGCGAGCATCAAGTCGGCCGCCTGGAGCCCCTGGGCCAGCGATGTGTAGTCGTAGACCTTGTTGTTGGAGGGGTCCGGGGTGGCGCCCGGGAGCTGCAACGTGGTCCCTAAGCCGTTGCCGCCGGGAAAGCTCGCGCTCTCGGACTGGACCCACGCCGAGGTGACGGCGAGGT
>JAODBN010000393.1 GCA_025463965.1 Acidimicrobiaceae bacterium | reverse complement strand
GCTCAGGACTACCTCGTCAAAGGCTCCGTCGACGGCCGGCTTCTCGCACGGTCCCTGCGCTACGCCACCGAGCGCAAGCGTGCCGCCAACACCGCTCAGCGCCTTCGGGAGGCCGAGCTGCGTGCCGAGGAGAACGACCGGCTCGAACGTGGCCTCCTGCCCCGCCCTCTCCTGCGTTCGCACTCTCTGCGCTGCATCACCCTCTACGACCCCGGCGGCGAGGAGGCCCTCCTCGGGGGCGACTTCTTCGACGTGATCGAGCTCCAGGACGGAATCGTGAGAGCGATGATCGGCGATGTCGCCGGACATGGCCCGGACGAGGCCGCCTTCGGGATCCGGCTCCGGGTGGCATGGCGGACCCTCGTGCTCGCCGGGGTGGAACCGGCCGCCACGCTGTCGGCGCTCCAGCAGGTCCTCGTCTCCGAGCGGGCGGATCCGTCGCTGTTCGCCACGATCTGCGAGCTGCGCATCGACCCAGCCGGCCTCTGGATGGAGGTGGTGCGCGCCGGTCACCTCGCGCCCTTCTTGTTCGGCGGCCCGGACGTGGCCCGCCTCGAATTCCCCGCCGGCCCACCCATCGGAGTTGTCGACTCGCCGGTCTGGCCGCTCGAGCGCGTCGCGCTCCCCGAGGAGTGGGCGGTGCTCCTCTACACCGACGGACTGGTCGAGAACGTTGTCCGCGGCGACCCTGCACGCCGTCGGCTCGGCGAGGATGGTCTCGCCGAGCTGCTCAGCCGCTGTGCCGCAGACCACCAAGACATCGCCGACATCGTCGACCTCACCCTCGGTCCACTGCGTCAGGGCGCGCGGAGTGCCGCCTCCGACGACGTGGCGATCGTGGCCCTTGCACCGGAGCGCCGGCTGTGACCCTGGGCGCGCTGGCTGCGGACGGCCGCCCGGGGGCGGTCCGGCGGGGGCCCGGCATTCACCGTCGGCTCTCGGCATGGCCGCTGCGCCGGCGTGTCTCGGTGCTCACGGCCATTCTCGTCCTGCTCGTGGCGCTGGCATGGACGCTCGCCGGCGTCACCCAGCACTCGCTCCAGAGCGCCCTCTCCAATCAGAGTGATCGGATCGTTCCCGGGCGGGTCGGCGTCGACCGCCTCCAGCGCGACCTGCTCGAGGAGGCGGTCGCCGTGCGCGGCATGGTCATCGGTGGCACCGCGGCCGTCCCGGGTGACTACCCTCGTGCGGTCGCCGACGAGATTTCGCAGGCCAAGGTGATCCAACCGCTGCTCGCCGGGAGCCCCGAGCTTCGCGCTGCGGTTCGGCGCACCGAGCAGCTCGCCTCGCAGTGGCGCCAGCGGGTCGCCCAGCCTTCGCTGGCCCTTGCGGCAAGGGGCCTGCCGGCCGCTCAGATCGCGAAGCTCAACCTGGCGAGCGGACGCCGGCCCAGCTTCCAGTCGGTCCTCGACTCACTCGACGTGGTGGACGCCCAACTGGCACGGACCGACACTGCAGCCACCCGCCAGGTCCTCGACGACTCGCGCACGCTGGGATTCGCCGTGTTCCTCGCCGGAGCAATCACCGTCCTCGCCGGGCTCAGCGCGCTCGTCCTGCTGCGGCGGTGGGTGACCCGACCGCTGCTGGCGCTCAGTGACGGCATCTGGCTCGTAGCTCGAGGAGAGCTCGATCGCGAGATCGCTGCGCCCGGACCCCCCGAAATTGCCCGACTGGCAGGCGACATGGAGGCGATGCGTCGCCGGATCGTCGAGGAGCTCGACAGCCTGCGCGCTGCTCAGGAGGAGATCAGCCGGCAAGCCGACGAGCTGCGCCGCTCGAACGGCGACCTCGAGCAGTTCGCCTACGTCGCTTCACATGATCTGCAGGAACCTCTGCGAAAGGTGGCGAGCTTCTGTGAGCTCATCGAGCGCCGCTACTCCGAGCGCCTGGATGAGCGTGGCAAGCAGTATGTGCGCTTCGCCGCGGACGGTGCCCACCGGATGCAAGAGCTCGTGCGTGACGTACTGGCCCTCGCGCGCATAGGCCGGCTCGACCGCCGGCTCACCGAGGTGGACCTCAACGACTCACTCCGACAGGCGCTCACCAACCTCTCCGAGCAGGTGAGCTCCGCGGCAGCGATCGTCCAAAGCGACGAGCTGCCGACCGTCATCGGTGACCCGGCGCTCGCCGTGGCCCTGCTCCAGAACCTGATCGCCAACTCGATCAAGTTCCGCAGCGAGGAAGCGCCGCGCATGAAGATCGCGGTGCGCGCAGAAGACGAGGAGAACTGGCGATTCACCTTTGCCGACAACGGCATCGGGATCGACCCCGAATACGCCGACCGGGTCTTCGTGATCTTCCAACGGCTGCACGGACGGGAGGAGTTCACCGGCACGGGGATCGGGCTGTCGCTCTCTCGGCGAATCGTCGAGTTCCACGGGGGACGGATGTGGCTGGACACGTCGGTGACGCGCGGGGCAACCTTCGAGTGGACCTGGCCGATGGCGATTGCAAAGGCAGAGGAGCGGAAAGTGGTGAGCCGTGAAGCGATTGGCTGAGCCTGAGCCTGCACGCCTCGAGCTGCTGCTCGTCGAGGACGATCCCGGCGACGTGATGATGACCCAAGAGGCCCTCGAAGAGGCCGGGGACCTGATCCCGGCCCCGAACCTCCACGTTGCAAGCGACGGAGCCGAGGCCCTGGACTTCCTGCTCAAGCGGGGCCGCCACCGCGGCGCCCCGGCGCCGGACCTCGTCCTGCTCGATCTCAACCTGCCAAAGGTCGGAGGCCAGGAGGTGCTCGCCCGGGTCAAGGGAGACGCCTCGCTCCACAGGATCCCCATCGTGGTGCTCACCACCTCGGATGCCCACGACGACATCGTCCGCTGCTACGAGCACCACGCCAACGCGTACGTCACCAAGCCCGGCGGCTACGAGAGTTTTGCCTCGGCGGTGCGCGAGGTGGTGCACACCTTCACGCAGGTCGCCACGCCACCACCGCGGGCTCGCAACTGAGCCACGCCCGGGCACGCCGTCGGAGCGGTCGGCCGACCGCCCCGACGGGATCGGTTCGTCATGATGGAGACATGCCGCGCGCTCTCCTGATCCTTCCGACCGCCACCTACCGGGCTCCCGGGTTCCTCGCGGCTGCCGAGCGGCTCGGCACCGAGGTCGTGACGGCGTCCGAGCGGCCTCAAGCAATGGCTGGCGCGATGGGCGACCGCTTCCTCGAGATCGATCTTTCCGCCCCCGAGAAGGCCGCGCAGGCGATCGTCGAGCTCAACGACCGCCTCAAGCTCGATGCGGTCCTCGCCGTCGACGACCAGGGGCTGCTGGCAGCCGCCATGGCGGCGGAGCGCCTCGGGCTGCGCCACGATCCGCCTGGTGCGGTGGTCGCCACCCGGGACAAGGCGCTGATGCGTGCGAGGTTCGCCGAGCACCGCGTCCCCCAGGCCCGGTTCGCGGTGATCCCGCCCACCGGCGGGCGCTCAGGGCAGCTGGACGCGCTCGTGCGGGCGGCTGACCGACTCGGCTACCCCGCGGTGGTCAAGCCGTGCAGCTTGTCGGCGAGCCGGGGCGTCATTCGCGTCGACGACGCCGCGCAGGCACGCTCTGCGGCTGAGCGCGTCTTTCGGATCCTCGAGGAGGCGAACGGCACGGCCCAGGAGCCTCTCCTTGTCGAGAGCTACCTGCCAGGCGACGAGGTGGCCCTCGAGGCGATCTGCTCAGGCGGCCGTCTCCAGCCGCTCGCGATCTTCGACAAGCCGGACCCGCTCGAGGGCCCCTACTTCGAGGAGACCCTCTACGTGACCCCTTCCCGGCACCCGGTGCCGGTGCAGGCGGACGTGGTGCAGGCTGCTCAGGCGGCGGTGAGCGCGCTCGGGCTGGCCGAGGGCCCGGTGCACGCCGAGGTGCGAATCGCGCCGGCGGACGGCTCGGGGAAGCGCTCGGTCGCGGTGTTGGAGGTTGCCGGCCGCACGATCGGGGGACGGTGCGCCGCAGCGCTGCGCTTCTTCGGCGGCGCTTCCCTCGAGGAGCTGGTGCTCGCCCACGCGCTCGGAAGCGACCTGCCCACCGTGGCGGCACCTGGAGCGAGTGGCGTGCTGATGCTGCCGATCCCGGCTTCGGGGCGCCTGAAGGCGGTCGAGGGCCGCGACCGGGCGCTGGCCGTCGAGGGCATCACAGGCCTCGAGATCACCGTGCCCATGGGAGCGAAGATCCGTGCGCTGCCGGAGGCGGACCGCTACCTCGGGTTCCTGTTCGCTCGGGGCGACACGCCCGAGCTCGTCGAGGCCGCGCTCCGCCGGGCCCACGCTGCGCTCGAGATCACCATCGTCGCCGAGACGGGGGCGGCGTGAGTCGAGTCCTGCTGCTGTCCACCTATGAGCTTGGCGGGCGTCCCCTCGGCTGCACCGTGCCGGCGGCCGCGCTCGCCGCGGCGGGCCACGAGGTCCGAGCCGTCGACCTCGCGCTCGACCCCTGGCCGTCCGACGAGCTGGCGACAGCACAAGCGGTCACGCTCTCGGTCCCCATGCACACTGCGCTCCGCCTCGCGCTGGAAGCGCTCGGCCGGCTGAGGCGGGAACGCCCGGACCTGCCGGTGTGCCTGCACGGCCTGTATGCCGAGGCGGGCGCTCAGGCCGCCGGGCCGCTCCTCGGCCCGGGCGACGTCGCCCTTTCCGGAGAGGTCCTCGAGCCGCTCGTGGAGTGGGCCTCGGAAATCGGTGCCGAGAGAGCCGGAACCGGTCCGCGGAGACGGCGCGAACTCGGCGCCCCCCGCGGCGGGTCGCGGGCACCGATGACCAGTGCGGGGCTTGCCGGGCTCGAGCAATACGCACAGCTGTCTTGGAAGGGCGAGCAGCGCCTCGTCGCAACCGTGGAGACGACCACCGGCTGCAGTCACCGCTGTCGGCACTGTCCGGTCCCGGTCGTCTACGAGGGCAGATCGCGGCCCGTCGCGCTCGAGACGGTCCGCTCGGAGCTCGCCGCGCTCATCGAGGAGGGCGCCTCCCACGTCCACCTCGCCGACCCCGACTTCCTCAACCGGCCGTCGCACGCCCGGGCCTTCGCACGGATGCTCAAGCGGGACCACCCCGGCCGCACCTTCGACGCCACGATCAAGGTCAGCCACCTGCTCCGCCACCGCGACCTGCTCCCCGAGCTCGCGGACGCGGGGCTCTTGTTCGTGGTGTCCGCTCTCGAGTCGACGAGCGACCTTGTCCTCGAGCGCCTGGACAAGGGCCACCGCTCGTCGGAGGGACGCGAGGCGGTTCGCCTGCTGCGCTCGCTCGGGGTGGAGGTCCGGCCGTCGTTCCTTCCGTTCACGCCGTGGACCACTCGCCAGGACCTCGTCGACCTGCTCGACTTCGTCGCCGAGGAGGACCTGGTGTGGAGCGTCGACCCGGTCCAGTACGGGATCCGGCTACTGCTGCCGCCGGGATCCCTGCTGCTCGAGCCCGCGGATCCCGTGCTCGCCGCTTGCCTCCTCCCGCCTGAGCCCGGGATGCTCGGCACGGGCTGGCGGGCGCCGGACCCGCTGCTCGACGAGTGCCAGCGCGCGCTCGCCGCGCTCGTCGAGGAGGCGGCCGCTGGAGACGGCGACACGGCCGACACCTACCTCGAGGTTCGCGCGCTCGTCCACCGTCTCCTC
>JAODBN010000363.1 GCA_025463965.1 Acidimicrobiaceae bacterium | reverse complement strand
CTGGCGGGGGGGCGCGACCCCGTCGGTCGCTTCGTCGTCGATCGCCTGGCCGGCGAGCTCGAAGGGCCGGTCGCGGCGATCGATCTCGGTACCAACTCCACCCGCCTGCTCGTCCTCGACCCGAGCGGAGCGACGCTTGCGCGCGAGATGACCATCACCCGCCTCGGCGAGGGAGTCGACCGCACTGGTCGCCTCGCACCCGCCGCGATAGCGCGGACCGTCGCCGCGATCGTCGCCTTCCGAGAGCAGGCCGAGTCGTTCGGCGCGGTGCGCTTTCGCGCCGCGGCCACCTCGGCCGCTCGCGAGGCAGCGAATGCCGAGGACCTCGCTGCCGCGGTCGACGAGGCCCTCGGGACGCCGCTCGACATCCTCTCGGGGGAGGAGGAGGGTCGCCTTGCCTACCGTGGCGCGACGGTCAATATCGGTACGGCCGGAGAACCCACGCTCGTCGTCGACGTCGGCGGCGGCTCGACCGAGCTGATCGCTCCCGCCCTCGACGGCTCCGGCGTCGTCGCCGTGTCCCTGCCGATCGGCTGTGTCCGAGTGAGCGAGCGGTTCCTCGCCAGCGATCCGCCAAGCCAAGACCAGCTGCTCGAGGCGCGCTCTGCGATCCGTGCCCTCCTCGTCGGGGCGCTCGACGGCCAGCCTGCGCTGCGCGCCCCTCGCCGCATGATCGGGGTCGCCGGGACGGTGGCGGCTCTCGTGGGGCTGAAACTCGGTGCAGAGGTCAGTGACCGTGCCCGACTGCACGGGGCAAAGCTCACGAGGGACGAGGTGGAGCGCCTCGGTGCCGATCTCGCCGCGGAGCCGATCCGGCTCCGCCGGGAGCGCCCCGGCCTCGAGCCAGAGCGCGCCGACGTCATCGTGGGCGGAGCCCTCGTGCTTTCCGAGGTGCTCGCGGCAACGGGGCACTTCGCGCTCGAGCACTCCGAGTCGGACTTGCTCGACGCGATGGCAGCCGGGCTGCTCTCTGACGAGCCGGGAGCGACCGCATGAGCGACGTGGTGGCGCCCGTCGACGTCTCGACGACTTCCGAGGCAACTCCACCTGATCCACCAGCGTCGAGCGTCGCCTCGACGGTCGAGCGGGTGACGAACGTGGTCGTGCTCGTGGCGAGCGCCGTCCTTCTGTTCATGGTCAGTGCCAGCATCTCCGGGCCGCCGCGCGCAGTTGCCGCCGTCGTGTTCGTGCTCCTCGTGCCCGGATGGGCCGTGAGCTCGTGGTGGAAGGGCCTCGACGTGGCCTCGCGCCTCGCCATCTCGGTGGGGATCAGCCTCGCCATCTGCATCCTGGCGGGGAGCGCAGGTCTCGTGCTGCAGCTCTGGTCACCGGCGGGGACGCTATGGGTGCTCGCACCCGCCAGCATGCTCATGCTCGGGATCGGCAATCGCGGCCGCTCCGAGAGCACCGCCAGCGACGAGGTCGCCGAGCCGATCTGGGTCGGGGAGGTCGAGCTCGCCCGTCCCCTGCAGGCGGTGGCGGTGCTCGCCGCGCCGACCGAGGAGCAGCGCCGGGCGCTGCTGCTGGTGCGCTTGCACGGCACCCCGCTCGGCTTCTGCGAGGTCAGCCTCGGCGGCGATGGTGCGGTGGACCGAACGCTGCTCGCGATGCAGATCCTCGAGGAGCTGTGGGAGCCGATCCTTGCCCACCTCGCGCTCGAAGGACGTTCCCCCCAAGACGCGCAAGCACTCGAGTGGGCTCGCGACCAGATCCTCACGGGCTTCGGCGCGAAGTGCACGTCGAAGGCGGCTACGGCGCTTGTTCCGTTCACCGTCGTGATGTGCACCAGGGATCGCCCCGAGCTCGCGCGCCTCGCCCTGCACCGCCTGGGCCAGCTCGACTACGCCGACTACGAGGTGGTGCTCGTCGACAACGCGCCCAGCGACGACGCGACCCGCCAGGCCTTCGAGGACGAGGTCGGCGGCGACGAGCGCTTCAGATACGTCCGTGAGCCTCGCCCCGGGCTCTCGCGGGCGCGCAACCGGGGCCTGTCCGTCGCCCGGCACCGCCATGTGGCCTTCACCGACGACGACGCCTCGGCCGATCCCAGCTGGCTTTCGGGGCTCGCCCGCGGTTTCGACCGTGACCCCGGGGTCGCATGCGTGACCGGCCTTGTGCCCTCGGCGCAGCTCGATACCGAGGCCCAGCAGTACTTCCACGACCGGGTGTGGTGGTCCTCCTCGCTCGAGCCGCAGCTGTATCGCCGGACGCCGTCGCCCGGCGACTCGCCTCTCCATCCCTACCGCATGGGGGTGTTCGGCACGGGCGCCAACTTCGCGGTGGACCGGGAGGTCGCCCAAAGCCTCGGCGGCTTCAGCGAGCTGCTCGGCGCCGGCTCACCGAGCCGTGGGGGGGCCGAGGACGGCGATTTCTTCGTTCGCGTGCTCCTCGGTGACAACCTGCTGGCGTACGAGCCTTCGGCCATCGTCTGGCACCGAGCCCGGCCGGGCCGCGAGGAGCTTCGCGAGCAGCTCGAGGAGTACGGCCGCGGCATCCCGATCACCGGTCTCAAGTGGCTCGCCGATCCCGCGATGCGCGCAGACGTCCTTCGTCGGGTGCCCCGTGCCTTCGCCTACTACCTCGGCCTGCTCTGGAACCGGGGGTATGCGGGCGAGTCGAAGAGGGCGGGCATGGCCCTTGTCGAGTTGAAAGGGATGTTGCTCGGTCCCGCCTCCTTCGTCCGAGGCGTCGTCGCGGAGCGCAAGGAGCGTGTGAATTGATCGCGCCCGAACGGCTCGAGGTGGCGGTGGTGAGCCTGCCGGCGGCGCCCGCAGGGGCGACCCGCCTCGCGCGACTGGCGCGCGCCTCGAGCGACCTCGCCCTCCCGATCGCCTGGGTGCTGTGGGGGATCGGCGTCAGCTCGGTGAAACTGAGCAAGGCGGACGGGACCATCGGGCTGCTCGCAGCGATGCCCCCGATCTTCTATCTCGGGATCGCGGTTCTGGTCTGCTCGTTGACCTACCAGCTGGTGCGGGGAAGGCTCTCCCCGCTGCGGCTTGGCCTGCACGTGGTGAGCCTTGTCGTGATGGTGCAGGGGGTCTTCCCGATCCTCTACAACGAGCCGCGCTTCTACTGGGTCTTCAAGACCATGGGCGAGACCCAGTTCGACATCGTCAACGGGTCGTTGAACTTCAACCTCGACATCTACCAGCACTGGCCGGGGTTCTTCGCCCTGACCGGCTGGTTCGACCAGATCGCCGGCGTGGCCAATCCCATCGGGTACACGGCGTGGCTCGAGGTCGTC
The DNA here is from genome assembly GCA_025463965.1 of Acidimicrobiaceae bacterium. Taxonomy (GTDB): domain Bacteria; phylum Actinomycetota; class Acidimicrobiia; order Acidimicrobiales; family Bog-793; genus JAODBN01. The sequence continues at coordinate 7,907 of JAODBN010000363.1, read as the reverse complement.
GTCGATCTCCTCTACATCGCGTCGTTCGCCTTCGCGCTCAGCGGCTTGGACCTCGACGCCCGCCAGCGCTGGCTCGCCGTGGTGCTGTTCTGGACCGCCGACTGGGTTGCGACGAGCGGTCAGGACACCTTCGCCCCCCAGGCCCTCGGCCTCATGCTCTCGTTCCTCGTGCTTGGCGTGGCCCTTCGGTGGCTACGCGCGGAGGGGCCACGCCGGCCTGTGGTGCCGGCGGTCATCGGGCTCGTGGTGTACCTCGGGATGCTGGTCAGCCATCCCCTGTCTCCGTACGTGGTGCTGATCCAGCTCGTGGTGCTCGCCGTCTTGCGGCGCGTCAACGTTCGCTGGTTCGTCGGGGCGATCGTGCTGCTCGGCGGGGCCTACCTTCTCCTCAACCTCCCCTATCTGAACTCGCAATATCACGTGCTCTCGCTGTTCGGAAAAGCGGTCGCAAGGAACGTCTCGCGGCCCGGATCGGGCGGTCCGACGGGCCTCGGGCCGAACCACACGACGATCTTGTTGTCGACCGCCGTCCTCGGCGTGGCCGCGTTCGCGGGCGCGCTGCGACGGCGCGCCCGGGGGCGCGAGTGGAAGAGCCTGGTCGGCCTGGCGCTGTCGCCCCTCGTGTTCGTGGTGGCGGTGAGCTACGGCACGGAGACCTCGATGCGAGTGCTCCTGTTCTCGTCCCCTTGGCTCGGGACCCTCGCAGCGCTCGCCGTCTGGCCCGGGGAAGCGCGCGCCGTGCCGAGCACCAGCAACACCGGGGTCAGGGGCCTGCTGGCGCGGGGGTCACGCGGAATGACCCGCAACTCGGTCGGTACGGGCCAAGTGGGACGCCGCTGGCTGCCGCGCGGCGTGATCGTCGCCGGCCTCGGGGCGCTCTTGCTGTTCATGACCGCCAGCACGACAGTGATCGACTACTCCCAGATGGAGCTCAACGCGGTCTCGACGGCGGACGTCCAGGCGATCTCCGTCTTCGATGCCACCGCGCAGCCCGGGGTGGCGTTCTCGTTCAACGGCTACAGCCCTGGCGACCCGGGCGCACGTTACGGCCTGTTCGTCGCCCCGGGTGACTTCATCCCGGTGCTCACCGAGACCAAGTTCGCCGGGAAGCCGATCGGGACGATGCTGCCGCAGATCACCCAGTACATCTGTAGCTACGAGACGCCGACCCAGCCCTACAGCTACCTGTTGTTCAGCAAGGCCCAGGCGCGTCTGTCCGACCTCACGGGCACGTTCCCGAAGGGCGCGATCACCCAGCTGTGGAAGGCCATCCGGGTCTCGCCGGACTGGCGCGTCTTCTACCAGAACTCCGACGACGCCATCTACGAGAACACCAACGTCGGCTGCGGGACGGGGGCCTGAAAGGCCGTCACCGGTCCGGTCCGCGGCCAGCGCCCCTCGCTGTGGCAGCATTGTGGAGTGGGGCCACCGTGAGCGTTCGCAGCGGCGCCTCGCGCCCCAGGGCGCGCTGGGCCCTTCTCCTGCTCGTCGTCGGCGTGCTGGCGGCCGCCATCACGACGACGCGCCACGGCCCGTCGGGGAGCGGAGCGACCAGCCCGGCCCGAACCGTGGGTGATCGCATCGCCGCCCACGCCAGCCTGCCGCCTCGGTACAGCTTCGACCAGGAGTTCGCCGGTCCCGCCGGGCAGGGCCCCAACTTCGGGGCCAGCCAGACGATTTGGTTCAACGACCCGTGCTGGGAGAGCGGCTGCGGCTTCCCGCCAAAGCCGACCCGTTTCTCGCTCGCTAATGCCACCCTCGACGGCCACGGCCACCTCGTCCTGACCGCCAGTGCCGGAGCGACCGGCAGCTGCGGCAGCATCCCGTGTCAGTACACGAGCGCCCGACTGACCATGCTGCACTGGGCCTTTCCCTATCGGGGCCAGCCGAGCTGGTCCCAGCGCTATGGCCAGTTCGAGGCGAGGATCGAGCTTCCCGCCGGCAAGGGCATCTTCCCTGCGTTCTGGTTGACCGGCTCGAACCTGGCCAAGGTTGGCTTTCCGACCGCCGGCGAGATCGACGTCGTAGACGGGGTCGGCTCCAGCACGATCGCCCAGCAACAGGTGGTGTTCGGCTCCAGCTCCTTCGAGACGCCCTTCGGAGGGGCGTTCGCACTGACCGGTGGCCAGCCGCTCACCGGATGGCACACGTATGCAGTCACTTGGAGCCCGAAGGCGATCCGTTGGTCGGTCGACGGACACACGACCCTCGCCATGGGGGCCCAGCGCGCCGCCGCCGTCTGGCGGCAGTGCTTCGAGCACCCCTTCAGCATGATCCTCGACGTCGAGGTCGCGCAGGGCCTGACGCCGGCCCAGGCGGCGAAAGAGCTGCCGGCGCACATGCTCGTCGACTGGATCCGGGTCTCCGCCAGCTGAGGATTTGCCACCGCGTGGTTGGCGTGACCGGATCGGGGTAACCGCGAACCGATGACCCGTCGGCGCGCATGGGTGCCGACGAGATTCGGGTAACCGCCCCCTAGTGGTTGCGTCGACGATCTTGCCGAGGAGGCTCCCCCACCGGGGAGCCTCGGTGAGCCCAGCGACTGCGACCGGTGGGGTTCACCGAGGAAGGCGACTCGCGATGAAGCTGTTCGGAGCCTCCTTCGTCCTCGCGGCGATCGGCGTGACCGTGGGCCTGTCGACCTCGAGCTCTCCGCAGTACAGCTTCGACGACGAGTTCAACGGCGCGGCCGGCGCGAGCCCCAATTCCGGTCTGGCGCACCAGTACTGGATGACCGATCCCTGTTGGACCAAGGGTTGTGGCACTCCGCCGATCCCGACGCGCAATTCTCCCTCGAACGCCTATCTCGACGGCCACGGCCACCTCGCCATCGTGGCGAACCAGGGCGCGACCGGCAGCTGTGGTCCGCTGGCCTGCCGTTTCCAGAGCGGGCGCCTCACGATGGTGAACTGGTCGGGACCCGCGCGTGGCACCGCTACGTGGTCCCAGCAGTACGGGACGTTCTCGGCGCGCATCAGGGTTCCGACGGGCCAGGGCATCTGGCCGGCCTTTTGGATGGTGGGCTCGAACTCGGTCACGATCCCGTGGCCGACTTCGGGTGAGATCGACATCATCGAGGGCTACGGCGAGGCGGCCACGGTCCAGCAGCACGCCGAGTTCGGCACACCGGCTGCCATCCGGCGCTTCGGACACGGCGCCGAGCTGCCGCACGGCCAATCGCTCGGGGCCTGGCACACCTACACGGTCGTGTGGTCCCCGGATTCGGTCCGCTGGGAGGTGGACGGCCGAACCACGCTGCTGCTCACCTCGGCTCAGGTCGGCTCGCAGTGGAAGAAGGACTTCGAGCATCCCTACACCTTGGTGCTCGACCTCGCCGTCGGCGGCTTCGTGGGGGACCCCTCTTCGTCCACGGTCTTTCCGGCCAAGATGCTCGTCGACTGGATCCGAGTCAGCCAGAGCTACTGAGACCCGCTCCACCGGCGCGGCCCCGCCGAGCAGCGAGCATCGCGGCGAGACCCTCCTCGAGGGAGACGGCCGGGCGCCAGCCGAGCTCGCTGGCGGCTTTGGAGGGATCGAGGCAGCTGCGCACCAGCTCGCCTCGTCGAGGTGGGCGACGCTCGGGCGAAAGCTCGTTCCCGGCGAGGCGGCCGACCAGCTCCTGGAGCTCGTTGACGCTCGTCTCCTGCCCGGTGCCCACGTTGAAGAGCCCATCGGGTCCCTCGCTCGCCGCGAGGAGAAAGGCGCGCGCCACGTCGTCCACGTGCACGAAGTCGCGGGTCTGGGCCCCGTCGCCGTAGATGGTCGGTGCCTCGCCGGCGAGCGCCCGGTCGACGAAGATTCCGGCCACCCCCGCCTCGCCGACGAGGCCCTGGCGGGGCCCGTAGACGTTGGCCAGCGCGAGCGAACGGTGCTCGAGGCCGTAGAGCTTGCCGTAGGCGGCGAGGTAGTCGAGGACTACCGCCTTGGACACCCCGTAGGGGGACAGCGGTCGACGCGCCGCATCCTCGTTGAGCGGCAACAGCTCGGCGGGGGCGTCGCCGTAGAGGGTCCCGCCGCTCGCCGCGTAGACGATGCGGCGAGCCTCGCAGCGCCGGGCGCCCTCGAGCACCTCGAGGGTCCCGACCACGTTCACCTCTGCGTCGAAACGGGGACGCTGCAAGGAGACGAGGACGTCGCTCTGGGCGGCGAGATGGAAGACGACCTCCGGCCGGAGCTGCTCCATGAGCTCGCCGAGGCGTCCCGAGCACAGGTCGAGCACGTGCAGTTTGGCCGAACCACCTTCGAGCGCCCCGGCGAGGTTCGCCCGACTGCCGGTCGAGAGGTTGTCGACGACGTCCACCGAGTGGCCCGCCCCGAGAAGCGAGTCGACGACGCTCGAGCCGACGAAGCCGGCGCCTCCTGTGACCAGGGTCCGCACGGTCAGCGGCCGAGGACCAAGGAAGCGGCGCGCTCGACGAAGCCGTCCATGCCGCTGTGGTTGGCGGTGGTGTAGGCCTCCCCCTGCTCGGAGAGGCGGTCTCGCAGCGGGCGGCTCATGAGGGCCCGGGCGCTGTCGAACAGCTCGCCGATGTCGCGGTACCAAAGGCCTCCGTTGGCGGCCGCGGCGTGCTCCATCGACGCGCTGCCCTCGGGGACGAGCACGGGCGTGCCGAGCAGCATGGACTCGAGCGCCTCGCGTCCCACAGGGCCGGCTGGACGCAAGTCGATCGTCGCCACCGCGTGGGCCATCAGCCGCCACAGGTTCACCCGACTCGGGCTGACCGGCAGGGCGAGCGTGCTCTCGGCGTCGCTGATCCGCCACGCGCCGGCGTCGACCTCGGCCACCGAGACGTTGCCGATCACGCTTCGCAGCACCTCGTGTGTCACGGACCGCAGATAGCGAGGGCCGCCGGTCGGGAAGCTGCGGATGGTGACGATGTAGCGGCCGAACCAGCGCACCCCGAACAGGCGGTGGCGGGTCGCCCCGCGGTTGAGGGGGAACGCGAGGCGGAGCGCGACCACCTCAGACGAGGGCCTGGCCGCAAGGGCCCGGCGCACCGTTCGCTCCTCGCCAGGGTGCACGACCCCGATCGCGTCCGCATGCTCGAGCAGCTCCAGCAGGTGCGTGCCCGGTGCCGGATCGGAGTCCCCGAGGAAGGGGAGGACAACGACGCGCGGCCCGGCCCCCGAGCGGGGCAGGGCGCTGAGGTCCCATGGCTGGTGGTGGCCGGCAAGCACCACCGACGTGGCCCCGAGCCCGGCGAGGATCTCGGGCACGTCCGGGGCGTCGCCTTCGAGGTGCTCGATCAGGGCGTGCGCCTGGGAGGGCAGCCCGGCGGCGGGCCTGCCCGCGGCGAGCGCGGCGCGCAGAATTCCCGAGCGCAGCGGGCGAGCCCCGTGGATCGGGACCCGGTGCACCCGGAAGACCGAGTCGGTCACGGTCTCGACCGGCCCGGGCGGCGAGATCAGATGGACCACCTCGACCTCAGCCGTGCGAGAGAGCGCTCCCGCGAACAGGCGGGTGACGGCGGTCGACTCGTCGTCCCCCGTTCCCCAGTGGGTGGTGACCACGGCCACGGTGGGCCGACCGGGCCGCCCCGAGGGGACGTGGCGCGCCACTGGTCCGGGAGCCGACTCGCCTTGGTGCACCGCCACGGATCCGTTCAGCGGTCGCTCAGGCGGGCGTCGATCCGGTCGTCGACGTAGCGGGCGAGGTCCAGCAGGTCGTCACGGACGACGTCCAGCATGTTGCGCAGGTCCGAGCCGGACACCTCGTCTACCCGGTAGGCGACGGCGTCGATCGACTGGGCGAGCGCGGCGCGGAACTCCTGCTCTTCTTGGAAGTAGCGATCGAGCGCCAGGTTGATGATCCAGGCGATGAGCCTGCGGCTGAGCTGCTTCGGGCGCCTCCCGGTGCCGGCCAGCGTCCGGACCTGGTTCATGTCCCACCGCCGGTGCAAGTGGTGCAGTGCCGGATGCAGGTGGACCGGCTCACGGTCGGCGCGCTCGAGCAGCACGTCGAAGGTGGCCTGGGGGACCCATGAGCGCGGGTAGGAGGCCGGAGCGCCGGCGACGACCGACCTCAGGTGCTCGACGACGACCCGAGCGTCGACACGGACGTCTCCAGGTAGGTCTTCCATCGTTCGTCCTCCTGTACCGTCGAAAGCGGGCACCAGTACCGCCAGTGACTGAGATTTGCGTTGTGGTAGGGATCGCCTGCGGCGATGAGGCCCGCCCAGCGCTTGAGAATCCGGCGGCCCTCGACGAGGTCGTCGGTGTGCCCCCGGCTCTTGGACTCGTGGTGGACGAGCTCGGCGAGCGGCTCGTAGACGACCAGGTAGCCCTTCTCTCGGAGCTGGAGGCAGAAGTCGACGTCGTTGAAGGCGACCGGCAGGCGCTCGTCGAAGCCTCCCACGGACTCGAACACCTCGCGGCGCACCATCATGCAGGCTCCCGTGACCACCGAGCAGTTGCGCGTCTGGATGGCCATCGAGTTGTAGCCGGGCTGGTCGGCGGGCAGGCTGCGCAACACGTGCCCGGCGATCCCGCCGAGACCGACCACCACGCCGGCGTGCTGGATCGCGCCGTCGGGGTAGAGAAGGCGCGCTCCGACGGCGCCGACCTCGGGACGCTGGGCGTGACCGAGCAGCGCGTGCAGCCAGCGGGGGACCCGCGCCTCGATGTCGTTGTTGGCGAACAAGAGCACGTCACCGGTCGCCTCGCGCACCGCCGCGTTGTTGATGGCCGCCCAGTTGAACGGCCCAGGTGCCTGCACGATGCGGACGTCGCTCTCCCTGCCGAGCCGCTCGAGCAGCTCGGCGGTTTCGGGCAGCTCGCTGCCGTTGTCCACGAGCACGAGCTCGACTCGGTCGTAGCCCGGAGCCTCGCGAAGCGACGTGGCACACGTCGCCACGAGGCTCGGCTCGTCCCGGAACGGGACGATGATGCTGACGAGGGGTTGGCCCTTGATGGCCCGGCGTACGTGGTAGCGGCCGGGGAATGCCGGGTGCTGGGTGACCTCGCCGCCCTCTCCGCGGCGGGCCAGCGCGCCCTCGATCACCCGCAGGCCCGCCTCGTAGGCCCAGGGCTTGGCGGCGGCTCCCGAGGAGGTGGAGGTCGGCAGTGTCCGCCAGTGGTAGAGCACCTCGGCGATGTGCACGATCTTGCGGGCGCGCTCGGTCGCCCGCAGCGCGAGGTCCCAGTCCTGGCTCCCGTCGAAGGCGGACCGCAGCCCGCCGAGCTCTTGGACGAGCTCACGGCGGATGACCGTGAGGTGGGCGAGGTAGGCGAAGCTGAGAAGCAGATCGGGCGACCACTCGGGCTTGAACAGCGGGTCGAAGCGCTCGCCCGTGAAGTCGATCTTGTCCTCGTCGGAGTAGAGGACGTCGGCCTCGGGCTCCTCTTCGATCGCCGCGGCGAACCTCGAGAGGGCCTCCGGCGCGAGCTCGTCGTCGTGGTCCAAGAAGGCGACGAAGCGCCCGCGGGCGACCGCCAGGGCGGCGTTGGTGGCGGCCGAGATCCCGCTGTTCACCGGGAGCGAGGTGATCGTGATCCGGCGATCGGATCGCCGCAGCGACCGCAAGGCCGAGGACAGCTCCGGGTCGTCGCTCGCGTCGTCGCAGAGCACGAGCTCCCAGTCGGCGAAGTCCTGCGCGAGCACCGAGCCCACGCATCGCTCGAGCGCCCAGATCGGCGTCCGCCACACCGGCACGAGCACCGAGATGAGCGGTGCCCTACGACCGGTCGCAGGCAGCGGCGCCCGGGTGCGCGCCCGTCGGAGCGCGGGTTCTCCCACGCCGCCGAGCAACCAGGGCAGCCGCCGGGCATGCAGCCAACGGTGGTAGGCGCGGCGGTCCTCGCTGGCGTTCAGCGGATACGGGCCACCGTCCTCGGGCGTCGAGGTGTCGCCGTCCTCGCCGGGGCCACGAACCTCACGTTCACGCTCGACCTCGCGTACCGAGCGAGGC
>JAODBN010000297.1 GCA_025463965.1 Acidimicrobiaceae bacterium | reverse complement strand
GAACATCGGGACCGGTCAGCAGACATCGGTCAACGAGCTCTACCAGCGACTCGCAGAGCTGGCTGGAGTTGCCGAGCCGCCGCTGCGGGGCCCCGCCCGCGATGGTGAGGTCCGGAACAGTGCGCTTGATGCGACGCGGGCGATGTCTCGGCTCAGCTGGCAACCCCGAGTCGACCTCTCAGAAGGCCTCGGGGCAACCCTCGAGGCTGCTCGCGCCTCGTTGGCAATGCTCGCTTGAGGCTCGGCACCGAACGAGCGAGCTCAGTGCTGCCAGACGCGTACGTAGGCGACGCGCATCGTTGCCGGCGCGACCGTCGGGCCGCCATAGGCGCTTGAAACCGCAAGATTCAAGATCAGGTACATCGGCGCGGAGGTGATCCCCGACCTGATCGTTCCGACTGCTCGGCCGTCGTAGTAGTAGGTGACGCTTCCCGGCTCCCAGTCCGCGCCAAAGGTATGCCACCCTCCGGTAAAAGCTCCCGAGGGGCAGCTACCGGGACCGCCGCTCGGATCGTGGAAGTGATAACAGGCCTGGCCGCTCAGGCCCTCGAGAACGTCGAGCTCGCCGTCGGCCGGCCATTGCTGGCCGTCAGCCCAAAATGCCGGCCAATCACTAATGGACGAACCCCCATCGAGCCAGATCCGCGCTTCGGCAAATCCGTAGGTGTACTGGAACTTGCCGTTCGTGTTTACGATTCCTGAGGCATAAGGACGGGTCGTGCCGCCACACGACTCGGTCTTGGGCACGACCGTCAGGTCGAGCTCGCCGTTCGCTGTGCTGACCTGGCTCGGGTCATAGCACTCGGCCTCGCCGCTGTTGACCGGCGGGGTAATGCCAGAGGCGAGCCACCCCGTCGACCACTTGGAGGTATCGAGCGTCCCGGAGTGGAACTCATCGTCGAACTTCACGTTCCAGTTACCGCCCACCCCGAGTGGCGACCCTGGCGCGTTAGCGACCGAGGAGCTCGCTGGCACCGAGGAGCTCGCTGGCACCGGGGTCTGCGCTGGCACCGGGGTGTGCGCTGGCGGTGCGGTCGTTGCTGGGGCGGTGGTTACCGCAACCGCCGGTGCGTTACCGGCGTTGAGCGTCAGCGAATCGAGCAGCACCGTTCCGCGCTTTCCCGCACCATTCTCGATCTCGAGACCGAGATAGCGAAGCCCGCTCGAAAGCACGGGGACCGGGAGGGTGATGGTGTTCCACGAACGCGGCGTCAGCCTCTGCGCCGCTCCCCAGTGGGCAGACCAGTTTCGATCCATCGCATAGGGGTCGACGACAATGCCGGTTGCGGAGTAGGCGCGGAAGGTCGCCGTCGTCGCGCCCGTCACGCCAGCGGGCAGTTCTGGCGAACGGATTCCCGGGTTGCCGCTACCGGTGAGATGCACATCGAGGACACCGCTTCGCGAGCCGGCGATGCTCGCACGCCGAGTCGTCAGGTGGGCGGGCCCGTAGTCGACCCGCCACGCCCCCGTAGAGCCGTCGGCAAAGTTGAAGGTCCTCGGCAACCTCAGCGCCGATCCATGCCGGACCCGGCGCGAGCCATGGCGGTGCCCCTTTGCCCGGTGGGTGAGGCGAGCCGTCGTCCGCTGATGGCTCGCCGCCCGACTCTGCGATCGGACGACTGCAGCGCTGGAGGTGGAGCCGAGAAGCGGCACGCAGACGCTGAGAGCCAGGCCGAACAGAGACAATGGCAGGAGGATTCGTCTGGCGATCAATGGCCCTCCAAGCAGAACCCTCGGAGCGATCGGCGCGCGCTGCGCCGAGGATTACCGAGACGGAGAAAAGATTCCGAAAAAGTGGTTTACGGTCCCTGGTTTTTGGATATGAAAACACTTCTGTGGACGCGTGTCTGTAGGGCCGTCTGCACGGTTTTGCATGGAAACGCGCAGGCTGCATCGAGCTGCGATTCCCGTTCGGGTGGCACGCGCCGTCGAACTCGGCGGCAAAAAGGGTGCCTGACGAGGGAGTATGAAGGCCAGCCGCGCTCGAGGGGGGCCGTCAGAGAATTACATTAGTTTTTTTTCCGGAAAACGCCGTCTAAGCCGTTTGCGCTAGTGCAGGTCTTCCTCACGGCAGCTCGAGCAAGCCGGCAACTCGGCTACTTCCCGCCCGCCTTTGCGTGCACGACGAGGACCGAGCTCGAGAGCGTCGGACTCGGGCCGCCCCCCGGTGACAGCGCCCAGAGGTAGTGGGTTCCGGCAGCGAGATGGGCAAGGCAGGTGGCTCCAAGAGAACCGTGGCTGCTCGTGAGGGAGACCTGCGGACAGGCGGCGAGCTGGTGGGAACCGTCAAAGATCTGGATCGCCGAAGACTGGCCGATCGATGCTCCCACCGCAGTTAGACGAAGACGGACCGCACCTTGCGATGCTCCGGATCGAGGCGTCGTCAACCTCAGGTTTCCCGCCGTGCTCCGAGGCGCATCGACGAAACCCATGGTGGAGAGCCGTCCAAAATGCTTGCTCGCACCGACTGCCGTGACGGCGAATTGGTAGAAGACGGGCAGTTGACCGGTGTTCGGGGGGAGGGGAACGGCGAAATGACCTCTCGAGCAGGGCAGGGTGGCCAACAGGCCGGAGGTCGCGACGGCCGGGGAGCCGGTGGAGGAATAGACCGTGATCACGCACTCCACCGAGCCGTCGTCACTCCGCCAGCGCAGCTGCGTCGAGCCTCCCTGGGCCGTGCGCGGAGCAGGCCGGGAAAGCGAGGTGACTCGGGGTTGGCGGACCGTCGCACCCGGAATTTGAATCAGGAGGCTCTGGGATGGAACGTGGAGGTAGTCGGGGTTCGCACACGGTTGGGTGTCCCCTGCGGCGGTGATGAGCGGGCTTACCTGCGCTCCCCCGCTGCCGGTATAGCAACCGTAGGAGACGTACTGGAATCGGATCACCGACCCGGCGCGAACAAGGTCGAGCACCTTCGAGCCGAAATGAACAGTGACCGAACGGGATCCGGCCGCTCCGGGCGTGCAACTCACGGAGCGTGCGAACCGCAGCTGGCTAATCGCCAAGCTGTTCGAGGGGGCAAATTCGAACTGTTGGGCAACGTGTGCCGCCCCCTTCGGGCACGACACCGCCGCGTCGTAGCTAAGCGTTACTACGTCACGGCCCGAATCCACCCTGGCGGCAACGATCTGGGGCGGAGCCTGGGTGGCACCCGGGGCCGGCCCTGCTCCCGTCCCTGCAGCGACGAGAACACCAACCCCCGATGTCAGGGTCGGCGTCGAGATGTAGGCGAGGCTGTTCGAGTGCTGGTCGGGCGGCGAGCCCGGGGGGAAGGTGCCACACGGCGCCGCGCCCAGGAGATTCTGCGTGCCGGATCGATAGGCGAAGACCGTGGTCCCTGGTGAGCAGGCCGCGATGACCTCGGGCGAATAATCGGGCGTTTGGGCGCGCCTCGTTCCCGATGGCGTCGGTCCAGGAAGCGAAGTGCCGGGAATTGGACTCACGTCGTACAGCTCCGGCGGCGCGACCGTCGTTGCGAAGGGGGCTACCCGGGCTACCACGGAGGTCGATCCAGCGCTCGCCGAGGCGCCGGCCGAGAGGGAACTGAGTGCGGCGACCGCGAAGACCTTGCCGACGAAGCGCCCGTTCATGGCCGCTGTCCTCGGAAGATCGCCTGCTGTCCGAAGCCGGCCAGCAAGAACGTTGGCGCACAAAGCACCATCCGCATGGAAGATATCTGCCCATGTCGTGACACTTTTAGTCCTCCAGGGGGCCTGTCCGCGTTTCGCGACCGCTAGGTCGTCGTCGTCGTTGCCGGTGTGGTGGTGGTCGTCGTGGGGGGCGAGGTCGTCGTCGTCGGCGGGGTGGTCGTCGTCGTCGTGGTCGGAGGAGGCGGCCTGGTTGTGGTCGTCGTGGGTGGTGGGGTGGTCGTCGTTGGTGGCGGGCTGGTCGTCGTTGTCGTGCGCGGCGGTCGGGTCGTTGTCGGCGGGGTGGTCGTCGTCGGCGCTCGTGTCGTCGAGGTGGTCTGCTGGGAGGAGGAAGTCGACGACGAGGAGGTACTCGACGACGAGGTGCCCGCCGAAGCTGCCGTCGGCGAGCTCGAGGTACCCGGCGAACTCGAGGTACCGGGCAAGCTCGAGCTGGTGCTGATGATCGTGGTGGATGTCTTGACGATCGGATGTGTCGGCTGCTTCTTCGAAGGAGCCTTCGGCACCGTGACGACAACGGTCTGTCCCGTTGGTGTCGTGATGATCGTGGTCACCGTGGTGCGCGTCACCGCCGGCGTACGGGAGATGATC
>JAODBN010000293.1 GCA_025463965.1 Acidimicrobiaceae bacterium | reverse complement strand
CCTGTGCTGCTTGCGCAGCACTCGCAATATTCGTGGCTCCGTGAGCATGGAGGGTCTCGCTCGTCGCCACGATGATGGCGAACATCACGAGGTTCGAAAAGCCCATGCCCGTGAAGACGTCGAGGCGGCTCGTGCGCTGCTTTCGTCGGGCTGTGCTCTTGCTCTTCTGGCGGCGAAGCGAGACGACGCCATCTCCACCTTCCGGCTCGTCTCGCATCTCGTCTAGACGATGCGCTCCCTGCCAAAAGAACAGGTACGGGGAGATGGTCGTGCCGAGCACTGCCACGAGCAGGCCCAGGTAGGAGCTCGTGAAGTGCAGGTGCGGGATGAACGTGTGACGAAGCACCGGACCCCATGCGTGGGTCACCATCACCGCGACCACCAGGTAGGCGAGCAACGCTGCGCAAAGCACCTTGAAGACCCGCGCGATCCGGTCGAAGGTGCCGAGCATGAGGAAGGTGGTGATCGCCACGCCGGCAACGAGCGCCCACACCCAGGTGGGACCTGCGTGCAGCAGCGTCATCCCGCTGCCGATCGCCACCAGGTCGGCCGCGATGTTCATCGTGTTCGCCACGAGCAAGGCAACTAGCAGTACGCCGATGACCGCTCTTCCGGCCCGGGCGAAACGCTTGACCGCCAGCTCGCCGAGGCCCAGGCCGGTAGCCAGGGCCGTGCGGTCACAGATCTCTTGCACCGCACCCATCAGGGGAAGCGTGACGAGGGCCACCCAGAGCAGGCTCAGCCCGTACTGGGCACCGGCCTGTGAGTACGTGGCAATGCCAGATGGGTCGTCGTCAGATGCTCCGGTGACTAGCCCCGGGCCGAGCGCCCGCAGGTACTGACGCCAGACGGGCCCACCCCTGCGTACCGTGACGTCGAAGCGCCCCCGCGAGCGGCCCTGATACTTGTCGTTCCCTCGGGCCGGCGACTCCACAGCCATGGCAGCAGTCGACCGTTCCGGCTAGCTCGCCACACTCAACTCGACCGACATCGCAAAGATTGAAACGGCTCCTCGCCGCGCTCGCACGATCTGGGCCGCTCTGCAAAAAGTGCGCTCAAGGTGACTCACGGCTCGAACATTCCCCGATCGGGCAGTTTTGATGCCCGTGGCCGAGGAGCGGAACCTCCAACGCTGACCAGAGCGGCGCCGACGGGCGCCCCTCCCGGCGAATTCGAGCGGCCGTGTCAAGGACAGAGACAGTTGCAACGTAGTGCAATCGCATGCCTACCATCCGCAACCTGCGCGTGCTCTTGGACTTCACGGACAGCGATGCAGGGCTGCCAGATGGATCCGGGGAGGTAGCGCTCGAGCGAGCCTGCATACGGATCGCGGACGCTTGATTACCGCGCCTGAGATGAATCCTCCACCCCGGCGGGTGGCAAGCTGGGAAGGTGTTGGACCACGAGGAGTGCTACCGAGCCGCGAGCAGCCGCGACGCTCGCTTTGACGGCCGCTTCTTCCTCGCGGTCACCTCGACCGGCATCTACTGCCGCCCGAGCTGTGCCGCCCGGACGCCTCGGCGCGCCAACGCCCGCTTCTACGCGACGGCTAGTGCCGCCGAGCAAGCCGGATTCCGTCCGTGCAAACGGTGCCGGCCCGATTCGTTCCCTGGCTCTGCAAGCTGGGCCGGGCGTGCCGCCATCGCCGCGTCCGCCGTCCACCTCATCGACGACGGGGTGGTCGATCGCGAGGGCGTCCCCGGCCTTGCCAGGCGCCTCGGCTATTCGCCGCGCCAGGTGCAGCGGCTCTTGCGTACCGAGCTCGGGTCCGGCCCGCTGGCGCTCGCCAGGGCCCGGCGCATCGAGAACACCCGCACCCTCCTCGAGCGGACGGCGATGCCCATCTCCGAGGTCGCCTTCGCCGCGGGGTTCGCCAGCGTGCGCCAGTTCAACGAGACGGTGCACGCGACCTTCGCCTCGACGCCCGGCGAGCTCCGCCGGGGCGCCGCCCGGCGGGCCCCGGAACGGGCAGCTGGCGCGCTGTCCCTACGACTTTCGTGTCGGCTCCCGTTCGAGTTCTCGGATCTCCTCGACGAGCTCGGACCCGACCTGGTGCCGGGGCTGGAGGAGATCGTCGCCTCGACCTACCGGCGCGCTCTCCGTCTGCCGCACGGCGCTGGCGCGGTGGCGCTGAGCGCCTCGCCCACTCCGAGCGCCCGCGGCGCGTGGGCCGCCACCGGCGCGATCGACTGCCGACTCGTGCTCGAGGACCTCCGAGACCTGCCCGTGGCCGTCGAGCGCTGCCGTCGCCTCCTCGACCTCGACGCCGATCCGCAGGCCGTGGACACCGTGCTCGGAGCCGATCCGGTGCTGGCGCCGCTCGTCGCGGCCTCTCCGGGCCGGCGCGCGCTCGGCTCGACTGATCCCTTCGAGGCCGCCGTCCGCGCCCTTCTCCGCCGGTCGAGCGGCCCCGGCCTCGGCCGTCAGCTGGCCAGGCTGGTCGCAGACCATGGCGTGGCGCTCGCAGAAGGAGGGGTGCTGTCGGGCTTCTGTTTTCCCGCGCCCGCACAGCTCGCTGGCGCCGACCCGCGATCGCTCGGCCTTACCGCTGGGCAAGGGGACGCCGTGCGTGCGCTCGCCTCGGCCGTCGCGACAGGGGACCTCGTGCTCGAGCCCGGTGAGACGAGCGCCGCGGCCGAGCTCGCCCTCTTGCCCGGTTTCGGCCCAGCCGCGATCGCCGAGGTGCTCGGGACCGGACTCGGCGACCCCGACGTTCTCGAGACCACGCAACCGCAGGTCGCCGCGGGCCTCCGCCGACTCCGCGTCGATCAAGCCGGGCTAGAGCGCGGACTCGCCGAGGGTTGGCGGCCCTGGCGCTCCTACGCTCGGGCGCACCTCGTTGTGGCAGGCCGACTCCCGGCGGCGGCGGCGGCCCCGCGCTCACGAGCGGCCGGGTGAGCGTCGACCTCGATCCGACGCTCACCCCCGCGAACGCGGCGCCGGGGACGGTCGGCGCGCAGGATTGGCTGCGGCTCGAGCGTCGGCTTCTCGATTGGTGGCAGGTCCTTCGCCGGCGTCCCGCGCTCGTGGCGGTCTCGAGCTACGCCCTCCTCGGTCTGGTCGCGCTCTATTCGGTGTTCCCGGCGAGCACGGTGCGCCTTTCCACCTGCGCCTGCGGAGGAGCAAAGGACCCGGTGCAGACGGCGTGGTTCCTGGCGTGGACCCCCTTCGCGCTGTTGCACGGCCATGGGTTCTTCGTCACGAACTGGCTCAACTACCCGGTTGGCGTCAACCTCGCGCAGAACACGACCATGCCCTTGCTGGGCCTGCTGACGGCCCCGATCACCCTGACGGCCGGACCGGTTGCGAGCGAGAACCTGCTGCGCTGGCTGGCTTTCCCGCTCTCGGCGTGGGCCGCGTTCTTCGTCGCCCGGCGACTCACCGGGAACGCCCCGGCCGCCTGGGTTGCGGGCCTTCTCTATGGCTTCTCGCCGTACATGGTCGCAGAGGGTTCGGTGCACCTGAACCTCATCTTCGTGCCGCTGCCGCCGCTGATCTTCTTCGCCATCTACGAGCTTGTGGTGAACCAGCAACGAAGCGCGCTTCGATCCGGGCTCGTCCTCGGAGCGCTCTGTGCGGCCCAGTTCTACGTGAGCAACGAGGTGCTCGCGACCACCGCGCTCGTCGCGGCGATGGCCGTGGTGCTCCTCGCCCTTCTGCGGCCCCTCGAGGTCCCCCGTCGTCTCAGGCACGCGCTCTTCGGCGGGCTCGTCGCCGCGGCCGTGCTGGGCGTGTGCTGCGGTTATGCCATCTCGGTGATGACGAGCGGCCCTCTGCACTACTCAGGGCCGGCCCAACCCAGGCACAGCTCCTTCGGCGCCGATCTGCTCGGCCCGATCCTTCCGACGAGCAACGAGCTCCTCGCGCCGGGCGGATCGGCCCGGGTGGGGTCTCGACTGGTCGGCGGGACGGCCAACGTCGACGAAAACGGGAGCTACCTCGGGATCCCCCTGCTCGTTGCGACCGCGACGCTCGCGCTTTGGTACCGGCGGGAGCGGCGGATGCTCTTCTGCCTGCTCGTGGCCGTCGCGGCGTTTGTCCTCTCGCTCGGTCGAAGCTTGCACATCGACGGCCAGGTAAAGCGCCTCGGACTGTCGCTGCCCTTCGCGGCGGTCGCGCACCTGCCGCTCATGGACAGCGTGCTGCCCGCCCGCATGGCCCTCTACGTGGACTTCTTCCTCGCGATGGCCCTGGCCTTGGGGCTGGCCGCGCTGGCACGGGACCGGACTGCGCGCCAGCTGCGGATCGGCGCCGCCTCGCCGGGCATTGGCCACCCAGATCGCCAGCGATCCGGGCGACCGTGGCTCGCCCCGGTGGGGCTCGGTGGGCTGCTCGTTGTCAGCCTCGTGAGCCTCCTACCGAGCTGGCCGTATCGATCTGCCCCTGCGGCGCCATCGGTGGGGGTGCTGACCGATCTGGGCTCGCTCCCGGCGGGGAGCACCGTGCTCACCTACCCGTACGCAGCCCCGGGGACCGACGCGCCGATGCTGTGGCAGGCGCTCACCGGCATGCGCTTCAAGCTGCTCGGCGGTTACGCCCTGCGACGGGGCCCGGAGGCCAAGACGACCCTGCTGCCTACCGGGCTGCGGCCCTTTGACGTGCAAGGCATGCTCCTCGACGCGCTCGCCCCCCGGAACGTCCCCATCCCGGGCGTTCCCTACCTCGCCCCGAGCACCGAGACCTTCGCCGCCAGCGCTGTGGCGAGCGGAGGAACGGCGCGCACCGCAGGGCTTCGCGGGCCGACCGTCTCGGGCGTCGTCGAGAGCACGAGCGGCTCACGGCGCACCTTCTTTGTGGCCACCAATTCCGGAGCGCTCGTGACCATCCGGGTGAGCCGCGCGACGAGGTGGTTGCGAGGCTCTCGCCATGCCGGGTCCCCGACTGCGCTCGCCCGCGGTGAGCGCGTCACGGTCGAGGGGCGGCGAGTACCAGCAGGCGAACGCGCCAGGCAAGTTCGTGACCTCCGTTCGTTCCTTCGCCGACAGCACGTCGACGCCGTGCTGGTGCGCCTCGGACTCCCGGGATCGAACACGGTCACGAGGTGGGTGAGCGCTGCGATCGGGGCGCCGACCCGGTCGGGGTCCGGCGCGGCCCTGTGGTCCAAGGTGGGCGCCCGGCTGGACAGGGCGCTCGGCCGGTCGAGCTCGTAGCGGCCGAGGGCAGCTAGTCGGTGAGCGGCGAGACTCGTCCACGGCTGGGGCGCGAACGCGGCACCGTCGATGGCTCGAGCGGCCCACGAAGTACACTCCGGCCCGTGATTGCGACCGGCTCGGCGGCGGCCGTCGCGCCAGTTGACAGCAGCCCGGCGCCACCATCGAGCAAGGACCCCTCCGCCGAGCGACGGCTCCTCGGGTTCCTCCGGCGCCACCGCTTCGCGATCGGCGTCTACCTCGCCTCGCGGGTGCTGCTCCTCGTCGTCGGGGTCGTCGGCGGCACCTTGCAGCACCACGCCAGCCTGAGCTCGGAGCTGGCGAACTGGGACGGGGTCTGGTACCTGCGGGTCGCCACGCACTTCTATCCGACCCAGGCCATCCACTACCAGACGACCCTCGGCTTCCTCCCGCTCTACCCGGTTTCCATGTGGCTCCTGAGCCATGCCTTGTTCCTCCCGCTCACCCTGTCCGGGCTGCTCATTTCCGGAGGGGGTGGGCTCGTCGCGACGCTCCTCGTGGAGCGGCTGACGAAGGACTGGTGGGGGGCGGCGAACGCGCGCCGGGCGGTGCTGTTCTTCTGCGTCTTCCCGGGCTCGGTCGTGTTCTCGATGGTCTACAGCGAGGGCCTTCTCATCCCCCTGGCTGCCGGCTGTCTGCTCTGCCTGCAGCAGCGCCGCTACGTGCTCGCCGGGGTCCTCGCCGGGCTGGCGACAGCCGTGGGTCCCGATGCCCTGGCGCTCGTCCCCGCGGTCGGCTTCGCAGCGCTTCGCGAGATCCGTTCGAGTGGATGGCGCAGCCGGGCCAGCCGCCGCGGCCTGCTCGGCCTGGCGTGCTCGCCGCTCGGCACCGTCGGGTTCGGTGTCTACCTGTGGGCACGGACCGGCACGCCGCTCGCCAGCCTGCACGCGCAACGCGACGGGTGGGGCGAGAAGACGGACGCCTTGGCGCTCGTGCACCAGGGCCAGCGTCTCGGAGGCGAGATCAGCTTCTCGCACTTCCACGGCAGCCAGATCAACCTGAACCTGCTCGTCGGCCTGATCGGTGCGGCGCTGCTGGCCGTGGCCCTCGTGCTGCTCGTGCGGGGTCCGGCGCGCATTCCTGGTGAGGCCTTCGTGTTCGTCCTCGGCATGGCGGCCCTTACGGTGACGTCGGAGAACGTGCCACCGAACCCTCGCCTGCTTATCACGGCGTTCCCTGCGCTCCTTGTGATCGTCTGCCACCTTCGACGACGGGGGTTCGCGTGGCTCATCGGGGTGAACGTCGTGCTCCTCGTCGTGATGAGCGCAATCACCTACGTGGGGATCGCGCTCCGCCCCTGATGCGGGCCCGGCGGAAACCTCCCGGCCCCGGCGGGCCGGCTGCGTCTCCTCGGCGACAGCTAGTTAGCCGCCGACACCTCGGTGCCCGGAGAAGAGCTCGACTTGCACCGGGCTCGCCCAGCCGAACGAGACCGTCGAGCCGCGTCCCATTCGTTCGGTCAGCGCCGACTGCAGGCCCCGGAAGGTGCGCAGGTGCGCCTGGGAGCTCGCCGTGCCGGTCTGCTGGCCCTGGTGGCTCGCCACGAGCCACAGCCGTCCGCAACTGGACGCGACCGCACTCAGCTCGGATGCGCTCAGGGTGGTGTAGCGCTCGACGTACGGCTTGACCGTCGAGAAGGAAGCGCTCGGGAGCACCGGGCGCGGCACGGTAACCGAAGCGACACCGGCGGGGCGATGCACGAGGTAGTAGTCGAAGGCCATGCGCCCGTCGGAGGGGTAGAAGGCGATGCAGTCGCCGGGGCGCGCCCGGTTGAGGAGAAATCTGGTCGCCGCATTCCAGTTCTCCGGGGACACGCCGTAGCTCTGCGCAAGAGGGACGGCGCGCAGCCCGACGAAGACGGCGACCCCGAAGAGGCCGAGCGGGCGGGGAAGGCGCCGGTCGCTCAGCAGCAGCGCCAACAGGACCGCCAGTGGCGCCAGCACCATCAACAGGTTGCGGGGCGAGAAGAACGACTGGCCGATCAGCGACCAGGCCCACACGAGGGCGACCGGGACGATCAGCCAGCTCGCCATGAGCACGACGGGGAAAGACGCTCGAAGGTCCCGCTCGCCGCGAGCCCGGCGCCTCGCGCTTCGGGCGGCGATGGCCCCTCCGGCCGCGAGCGCGACGAGGGTGAGCACCACGAGGACGGCGCTCGTCGAGTCGAGATGGAAGTTCGGGACGAATCCGGCGGAGGTCACCGACTCGGCGAGCGCGCTCCACGAGGCGCCGTCGGGCCGCGGCACCCACGAGAGTTGCCCGGTCCCGCGTCCAACGGCGAGCCAGACGAGCGGGATAGACAACAGCGCGACGACCGCCAGCGCACTCGCCACGCGTCGCCAAGGCCGACGACAGACCGCCACGGCGAGCAGCTGGGCCGGAAAGACGAGGGCCGCGACGTAGCTCATGTAGAGGGCCAGTGCGCTCACGAGCACATAAGCCAGCCACAGGCCGCGCGAGGTCCGCTCCCCCGGCCGGGCGACGAGCGCCGCCAGCAGGAGGTAGGACGCGGCGACGAAGGCGACCATGGGGGCGTAGCTGCGCGCCTGCTGAGCCCAGAAGACGAGGGGCAGGCTCACGGCGCAGAGCAGACCGGCGACCGCTGCGACTCGGCGGTCGAAGAGGCGAAGCGCCAGCAGGCTGACCAGTGCCACGCTTGCTGCGCCGGCCACCACCGAGGGAAGCCGGAGCACCACCAGCCCGTCACCGAACCAGCCGATCAGGACGTGGACGAGCGCGTAGTAGCCCAGCATGTTGCCGCCGTCATTGGCCATCGCCCGCCACAACGAAGCACCGTGTTGGCTGGCAATCGAGGCCGTTGCCGCCTCGTCGATCCAGATGCTCCGTCCGGTCAGCTCGATAGACGAGAGCACCGCCGCGAGCACTGTCGGCACCGCGACCGCCACGGCGTCGAGCCGACGAAGCCGTCTCCTATCGCGCGCTCCCGGCGGGACAGCCCCTGACCGGGGTGCAGCGGCAGCGACGCGCGCTGCCGGCTCGGCTCCGACCGTCACGACTCGGCGAGCATGGAGCTCGCGCCCGGGTCGAGCTCCCGGTCCGGATGTCGCCTCAGCGCTGTCCGGCGGCCGCGCCTCCACGCCAGCGCGAAAGCGGCCGCGACGAGCACGTAAGCGAGGAGGACGTACGGCGCGCTCTGCAACGGAAGCGCCAAGATCCCGTTCGCCTTCACAAGGAGGACCACGGGCCCGGCGAGCACGAGGAGGAGGGTCGACGGCTGGTGCTTCGGCGTCGCGGCCAGCAGCACGATCCCCCAGCAGAAGTACCACGGCCACGCGGCCGGACCGGCGAACGCCGCGACGAGGAGCGCCCATCCGAGGCAGGGCACGACGGTTTCGAGCGTCGTTCGCCACAAGA
>JAODBN010000280.1 GCA_025463965.1 Acidimicrobiaceae bacterium | reverse complement strand
AGGTCGCGCACGAAACCGGAGACCGCTGCGGCGGGGCTCTTCGGAAAGTGCGGCAGATCCAGGTCCTTCAGCCCGAGGTCGGGCATCGCCGAGCGCACCTCCTCGGTCACCTGCTCGCGGATGCGCGTCAGCTCCTTCCAGGCGTGAGCGAGCTGGCGCGCCGCCTTCGGCAGACGCTCGGGCCCGAGCACGACGAGGGCGATGATGAGGATGACGAGGATCTTCGCTGGATCCAGGCTCCCGAACACGAGCCCATCGTACTCGGGGGGCGCGGGAATCGGCAGTCCGGCTGGCGTCCGGCTGAACCCGACCTCAAGACCAGCCCAGAGCGGTCCTAGACCGAGTCGACGACCGGGCGGCCGTGACGCCAGACGACCGCGTCCACGGTCCCGACGATGCTCGATCCGGCGATCGTGCCCCAGTAGCGGCTGTCGCAGGAGAGGGCCCGGTTGTCGCCCATCACGAAGTAGCGCCCGGGCGGGATGCGCTCGGTGGCGATGAGGCGCCCGAGCGGGTCGCTCGCCGGCAGGTAGCGCTCCTTCAGCAGATGGCCGTCGACCTCGATCCGGTCTCCCACCGACGCGATCGTCTCTCCCGGCAGACCGATCACCCGCTTAACGAGGAAGGGCGGGTCGCCTCCGGCGCAGATGCCGGGCGTGTCGGCGGCGGGCCGATGGAAGACGACGACTGCCCCCTCGCTCGGGTGGTGGTAGTCGAACAGGAGCTTGTCGACGACGATCCGGTCCCCCGGCTGCAGGGTTGGCTCCATCGAGCCGGATGGTACGAAGAAGACGGCGAACGCGAAGGTCCGCGTGCCGAACGCGAGGCCCAGCGCGAGAACGACCACCGCGGTCGCCTCGAACAGTCGACCTCCCCGGCGTGGCCGGCCTCCGCGGTGACGACGCGTTGGCGAGACGGTCATCGAGGGCGGCCCCGGCGGCGAGGCCGGGGAACGCCCAAAGCTCACATCGCCTCGATCAGCCGCTCGACCCGCTCGTCGTGGGAGCGGAAAGGGTCCTTCAAAAGGACCGTCCGCTGGGTCTGGTCGTTCAGCTTCAGGTGGACCCAGTCCACGGTGAAGTCCCGCCGGCGCTCCTTGGCCCGTCGGATGAACTCGCCGCGCAGCCGCGCCCGGGTCGTGGCCGGGGGATGCTCCATCGCTGAGGCGATCGCCTCGTCGGTCACCGTGCGCTCAGCGCCCCCACGGGCCTGGATCTTGTAGAACACGCCGCGATCACGGCTGACGTCGTGGTACTGCAGGTCCAACAGGGCGATCTTCGGGTGGCCGAGGGCGATGTCGTCCCGGGCGCGCATGGCCTCGATGAGGTGGTGCTTGATCACCCAGTCGCACTCGCGATCGAGCAGCAGCGGGTCCTTCTCGATCGTCTCGACGCAGTGCTGCCACATCTTGAGGGCCCGCTGCTCCTGCTCGGGAAGGCCGCGCTGCTCGGCGTAGCGCATCGCCCGGGACAGGTACTCGCTCTGCACGTCGAACGCGCTCGCCTCGCGGCCGTTGGCGAGCCGCACCTTGCGCCGACAGGTGAGGTCGTGGCTGATCTCCCGGATTGCGCGTATCGGGTCCTCGAGCGTCATGTCCCGGAGCACGACGCCGGGGTCTTCCAGCATGCGCAGCAAGATCGCCGTCGCGCCGACCTTCAAGAACGTGGAGTACTCGCTCATGTTCGAGTCACCCACGATCACGTGCAGCCGGCGGTAGCGCTCGGCGTCCGCGTGCGGCTCGTCACGGGTGTTGATGATCGGGCGTGACCGTGTCGTCGCCGAGGAGACGCCCTCCCAGATGTGCTCGGCGCGCTGGCTCATGCAAAACGCCGCACCCCGAGCGGTCTGGAGGACCTTGCCCGCCCCGGCGTAGATCTGGCGCGTGACGAGGAAAGGGATCAGCACCTGGGCGTAGTGAGCGAAGTCGTCACGCCGGCTCGTGAGGTAGTTCTCGTGGCAGCCGTAGGAGTTTCCCGCCGAGTCGGTGTTGTTCTTGAACAGGTAGACGACTCCCCGGATCCCCTCGTCACGGAGCCGAGCCTCGGCCGAGCCGACAAGGCCTTCGAGGATGCGCTCCCCCGCCTTGTCGTGAGCGACGAGGTCTGCCACCGAGTCGCACTCGGGCGTCGCGTACTCGGGGTGGCTTCCGACGTCGAGGTAGAGCCGGGCACCGTTCTCGAGGAAGACGTTCGAGGACCGGCCCCAGGACACCACCCGGCGGAACAGGTAACGGGCGACCTCGTCGGGGGACAGGCGGCGCTGCCCGCGAAGTGTGCAGGTCACCCCGTACTCGTTCTCCAGCCCGAAGATCCGTCGGTCCACGGGGTCAAGCTACCCTTCGGTCGGATGGAACCGGCGACGCCCATGGTGCGCCTTACGAGCGTCGCGGGCCGCTTTCCCGCCCGCGTCCTCGCCGCGCGGCTTCGCGCCGAGGGCGTCGCCACCGAGCTTCGGGGCCTGTCCGGTGGTCCCTACCCGCTTCCCGGAGTCGTCGAGGTGCTGGTACCGGCCACGCAGCTGCTCGCCGCGCGCGAGATCCTGCTCGCCGACGCGGTCGACGAATTGTTCAGCCGACCGTTGCCTTCGGACCGTGGCGAGGCCCTGCGCGCCGCTCGGGCTGCGCGCAGGCGGGCGTTCCGTCGGCGGCTGCGTCGAGGCGTCAGCCGGCGAGGAGACCGCTGAGCTCTTCGCCCGCCACACGGCGAAATGCACGCCGACCGTTGCCCGAAGACAGCAGCCCGACCTCGAGGTCGCTCGGCCCGAGTTGACGTTCGGGTCCGGCCAGGCACGAGACGCACGCCCTTAGTGCCTCGCCGAGCGACCAGCCGGGCCGGTAGGCCTGCAGCAGGCGCCCAGCGATCACGTCCGCTTCGCCGCCGAGCACGCTGTGACGCTCCTCGTCGACGACCGTTCCGTCGTAGGCGATGTGGTACAGCCGGTGGTCGTTCTCGGTGGCGCCGAGCTCGGCGACGAGGATCTCCACCTCGAGCGGCTTCATCTCGTGGGTGAACACCTGGCCGAGGTACTGCGCGTAGAGATTGGCGAGCGAGCGGGCGTCGACGTCTTCTCGCGAGTAGGCGTAGCCCCTCGTGTCGGCGTGGCGGATCCCCGCCACCCGCAGCTGGTCGAACTCGTTGTACTTGCCGACTCCGGCAAACGCGACGCGGTCGTAGATCTCGCTGATCTTGTGCAGCGTGCGCGAGGCGTTCTCGGCGACGATCAGGATGCCCTGGTCGAATATGGCCGCCACGAGGGCGCGTCCTCGGGCGATGCCCTTCTGGGCGTACTCGGCGCGGTCCTTCATGACCTGCTCGGGCGCCACGTAGTAGGGCATGGTCATGTGAGGTCACCTCCCGTCGTCCCCCCGGCCCGCTCACGGCGCGCCAGCACCGCGCGGAAGCGCTCGGCGAGCTCCTCCTCGGGGACTCGAGTGAAGCCGTCCGCACCCACGGTCGCCACGATCGGGTAGATACCCCGCAGCGGGTCCGGACCGCCGGTCGCCGCGTCCTCGTCGGCCGCCTCGTACAGCGCCCGCACCGCCAGCTCGACCGCCTCGCCGCGAGCGAGCCCCTCGCGATACCCGAGCTTGATGGTGGTCTTGGCGTCGCGACCGCCCGAGCCCGTGGCGTGGAAGTCGGCCTCTTCGTAGCGACCGCCCGTCACGTCGTAGGTGAAGATGCGCCCGAGTTGACGGCGAAGGTCCCAACCGGCGAACAGCGGGACGACGGCGAGGCCCTGCATGGCCATCGGCAGGTGGCTCCGCACCATCTGGGAGAGCTGGTTCGCCTTGCCCTCGAGGCTGAGCAGCGCGCCCTCGACCTTCTCGTAGTGCTCGAGCTGGGTCTGGAACAGCCGCACCATCTCGAGCGCCGGCCCCGCCGCACCGGCGATCGCCACGGCGGAATGCCGGTCGGCCGGGAACACCTTCTCGAGGGAGCGATGGGCGATGCTCACGCCCTCGGTGGCCCGGCGGTCACCGGCCATCACCACGCCTTCGGCGTAACGAAGCGCAAGGATCGTGGTGGCGTGCCGCACGTCCCCGGGCAGGCTCTCACCGGCGGGTAGCGGGGTGCCCGGGCGCACGCGGCGCCACAGCTCGGCGAAGCTCGGACCGGGGTCGTCAACCGCCCCGAAGAGGTGAAGGCTCATCGGCGGGCCACCCTACTGGCTGGGCCGGCAGGAGCCGCCAAGGACGCCCCGGCGGCTACTCGCCGCCCTTCTGGACGTAGTTGCGGACGAACTCCTCGGCGTTGTCCTCGAGCACCTCGTCGATCTCATCGAGCAGCTCGTCGAGCTCAGCCTTCAGCTTCTCGCCCCGCTCGCTTGTCGCCGGGGCTTCTTCCTCGACTTCTGGCGCCGCCTCGCGCTGCGGCGCCGCACGCCTCTTCAGCTCTCGCTCGGCCATGTTTCCCTCCCTACCCGCGCAGCCGCCGAAGCAGCTCCGCGGGGCTATCGCACTCCTCGAACAGAGTACCGACGTGGGCGGCGGTACCTCGCAGCGGTTCCATCATCGGAACGCGTTGCAGCGCCTCACCGCCAAGATCGAACACCACCGAATCCCAGTTGGCCGCAGCGATTGCCGGTGCGAAGCGCTTCAGGCACTCGCCGCGGAAGTAGGCCCGCGTGGTGCGTGGCGCGTCGGTGACGGCCGCCTCGACCTCCTCGGGGCTGACCAGCGTCTCCATCTTCAGGCGGGAGAACAGCGATCGCTCCGGCCGCATGTCGTGGTACTGCAAGTCGAGCGCGCTCACCCGAGGGTCGTCGAGGCCGCACTGGTGGCGCTCGCGGTAGGCCTCAACGAGCTCGTGCTTCGCGATCCAGTCAAGCTGCTTGGAGAGGGAGGCGGGATCCGACTCGAGGCCGACGAGGACTTGCTCCCAGCGCTCGAGCAGCTCGGCGCCCTCCTCCTCCGAGCCGAGCGCGGCGAGACCACGCTCTTCGGCGTACTTGCGCGAGCGCCCGTACAGCTCCCACTGCAATTCGAGCGCCGTGGCCCGCGTGCCGTCGACGAGCGTGAGGGCCGCCCCGAGCCCGGGGTCGTGACCGACCTCGTGCATGGCCCTGACCGGGTCCGCCAGCACAAGCTCGCGATCTCCGAGGGCGTCATCCTCGAGCAGGCACAGCACGAGAGCCGTGGTCCCCACCTTCAAGAAGGTGGCGACCTCCGCCAGGTTGGCGTCGCCAGTAATCACATGCAGGCGCCGATACTTCTGCGCGTCCGCGTGAGGCTCGTCGCGGGTGTTGATGATCGGGCGCTTCAACGTGGTCTCGAGGCCGACCTCCTCTTCGAAGAAGTCGGCCCGCTGGCTCACCTCGAAACGCCAGCTGCGCGTCCCCTCGAGCTCGCAACCGACCTTCCCCGCCCCGGTGTACACCTGGCGGGTGACGAGGTGGAGGGTGGCGAGCCGGGCGAGCACGGGGAAGGGAACCGCGCGGTCCACGAGGTAGTTCTCGTGACAACCGTAGGAATTGCCCTTGCCGTCGGAGTTGTTCTTGTAGACCACGACCTCCTGACGCGGAGGGAGCAGCCGGCGGGCCGCCACCATGGAGCGCTGGAGCACGAGCTCGCCGGCGCGGTCCTGCACGAGGAGCTGGCGGGGCGAGGAGCACTCGGGGGTCGAATACTCGGGATGGGCGTGGTCGACGTAGTAACGGGCGCCGTTGGTGAGGACCGTGTTCACGAGGTGGCGCTCGACCTCCGGCGGCTGCGCGCCCTCACGCACAAAGCCGCGCGCGTCGCGACCGGGCGACTCGTCCTCGAAGTCCCAGCCAACCCCCTGGGCGAGTTCGCTGACGTAGGCGTTTATTAGCAAGGAGGCGGCGCTCGTCGGGTTCGAGTCCGGCATGTTCACGGTCTGGATGCCGTACTCGGTCTCCAGACCGAACACCTTTGGAATGGCCACGTTCGGGACGCTACTGGAGCCGGGTCGGCGAACCGGTGCAAGCCGGCCAAGCCTGGACCGGCGCCCGGGTGCGCCGTTGTGCGGTGCTCACAGGTACTGCCCGGTCCCCACCCGCTCGATCGCCCTGCCGCCGCGTGCCTCGTCGCCGTGGTCGAAGATCGTGCGCACGTAGACGATCCGCTCGCCCTTCTTGCCCGAGATCTTGGCCCAGTCGTCCGGGTTGGTCGTATTGGGCAGGTCCTCGTTTTCCTTGTACTCCTGCTTGATCGACTCGAGCATGTCCGAGAGCCGAATCCCGCGACCCTCGCCCGCCAGGGTCCGCTTGATGGCCAGCTTCTTCGCCCGCCGGACGATGTTCTCGATCATGGCCCCCGAGGCGAAGTCCTTGAAGTACAAGATCTCCTTGTCCCCGTTCTGGTAGGTCACCTCGAGGAAACGGTTCTCGTCATCCGCGCGGTACATCTCAGCGACGGTGCGCTCGATCATGACGGCGACCGCCTTGGCAGCGTCGCCGCCGCCTAGCTGGGTCACCTCGTTCGCGTCGAGGGGAAGCTCGGTGTGGAGGTAGCGGGAGAAGATCTGCTGGGCGGCCGACGCGTTGGGCCGCTCGATCTTGATCTTGACGTCGAGGCGCCCCGGGCGAAGGATCGCCGGGTCGATCAGGTCCTCACGGTTGGAGGCCCCGATCACGATGACGTCGCGAAGCGTCTCCACCCCGTCGATCTCGGCGAGCAGTTGCGGGACGATCGTCGACTCCATGTCCGAGCTGATCCCCGTGCCACGGGTCCGGAACAACGAGTCCATCTCGTCGAAGAACACGATGACCGGGACGCCTTCTTCTGACTTCTCGCGGGCGCGTTGGAAGACGAGGCGGAGCTGGCGCTCCGTCTCACCGACGTACTTGTTGAGCAGCTCGGGTCCCTTGATGTTGAGGAAGTAGCTCCGCACGTTGACGTTTCCGATGCGCTCGCCGACCTTCTTGGCGAGCGAGTTCGCCACGGCCTTGGCGATCAGGGTCTTGCCACATCCCGGAGGGCCGTAGAGGAGGATTCCCTTGGGAGCGGGCAGCTGATGCTCGGCGAAAAGCTCGCGGTGCAAGAACGGAAGCTCGACGGCGTCGGTGATCGCCTCGATCTGGCCGTCGAGGCCACCGATGTCCGCGTAGGTGACGTCTGGCACCTCTTCCAGCACGACCTCGTCGATCTCGGGGCGCGGGAGCTTCTCCAAGAGGAGCTGGGTACGCGTGTCCATCAAGACGCTGTCGCCGGCCCGCAGATGCACGCCCCGCAAGGCGTCGGCGATCTCGGCGACGCGGACCTCGTCGGCCCGGCCGACGATGAGCGCACGCGTCCCGTCCTCGAGCACCTCCTCGATGGTCACGACTTCACCGGCCCGCTCGAGATGGCGTGCGAGCACGACGTTGAACGACTCGTTCAGCACGACCTCCTGGCCGCGCTCGAGTCCGCTGCCGTCGAGGTTGGGGTGCAGGGCGACGCGCATCTTGCGGCCGCTCGCGAACACGTCGACGCTGCCGTCATCGTTGGTCTGGAGGAAGGTCCCGTAGGCACTCGGCGGCCGGGTGAGCTTGTCGACCTCCTCGCGAAGCGCCGAGATGTTCTCCTTGGCCTGCTGGAGAGTGAAGGTCAGCCGCTCGTTCTGGGAGAGCGCCTGGGCGAGCTGGCCCTTCACCTCGAGGAGCCGCTCCTCGAGGGCGCGCACACGATGGGGCGCCTCAGAGAGCCGGTGGCGTAGCTCGGAGACCTCCTCTTCGGCCGCCTCCGCTCTGCTGCGCAGTTCGGCAAGCTCGTGCTCATCCATCCCGCACACCTCCTTGCTTGCCGCCGTCCGCCCGGCTTCTGGGCGGGCCTTCGGGGACCCTACACCGCCGCCCCTCGACGTCGGTACGGCGCCTCGGAGCATGCTCGGTTCTGCTCAGGCTCTCGAGGGCACGCCGCCGTAGGGGTGCGCGTTGCTGCGGGCCTGCTCCGGTAGGCTTGTCAGCCGGACGACGAGGAGTGTGGTTTTTGATGAAGGTCTGGATCGACCAGGATCTCTGCACGGGCGACGGACTCTGCGAGGAGATCTGTCCGAGCGTGTTCACCCTGCTCGACGACGGCCTCGCCTACGTCAAGGACGGCGACAAGGTGATGAGCGACCCCGGCGGTGCCGCCGGCATGGTCACGGTCTCTCCCGAGCTCGAGGACGCGGTCACTGAGGCCGCCGAAGAGTGCCCTGGGGAGTGCATCTTCATCGAGCGCGTCTGAGCACGCGGCGGGCTGTCGTCAAGAAGCCCGTATGGGCCACCATGCGGTGGTCCGGACGAACGGAACGGCCCTCGATGTGCCAGCTCCGCTGCAACACCTCGATGGTCTCTGCTCCCGAGAAAGCGCCGTGTTCCAGGCCGGCGCGAAGCTCGGCCGTCTGGTTGATCGTGGGCAGGTAGGCGAGCAGGATCCCGCCCGGCTCGAGGGCCTTCTCCGCGTGGGGCAGCACCCGCCAGGGCTCCGGCAGGTCGAGAAGGATCCGGTCGAGGTCGGTGAGGTCGATGCCTTCGTAGACGTCGCGCTCCTCGACCCGGTAGGCAGCCTCCGGCCCCAACAGGGCGGCAACGTTCGCCCGCGCCGTCGCGGCGAAGTCCTCCCGTAGCTCGTAGCCCACGACCTCGCAGCCGGCGCGCAGCGCCGCCATCGACAGCGCGCCCGAGCCGACACCCGCCTCGAGCACGCGCGCCCCGGGGAAGAGATCTGCGGCCATGAGGATCGCCCCCAGGTCCTTCGGGTAGATCACCTGGGCCCCGCGCGGCATCTTCACGACGAGGTCGGCCAGCGTCGGTCGGAGCACGAGGAACCACCGGCCGGCTCCTTCCGGTCCCCCCGGCTGGCGAGCCTGCACCTCCACGCCCGCAGGGCCGCCGATGACGTCGTCGTGCTCGAGGATGCCCGAGTGGGTCTGGAAGCGGCCCCCGGCCTCGAGGCGGATGAGGTAGCGGCGTTCCTTCGGGTCGATGAGGAGCACCCGCTCCCCTGGCTCCAGCAACCCTCGCCCTGGCGAGGGCACGTTCAACTCTCCCGCACAGGCTTCCCGCGCCGGTCATCTCGGCGCCGACGGCGACTCGTTTCCCGGGTCTCGGCCGGGGCGTCACCGAGCTGGAGCAGCGCTTGGGGCCACGACAGCTCGTTGGCCGCCGACTGCACTCCTGCCTGGGCCCGCGCTCGACGCTGCTGGCGGCGCGTCGGAGGCGGGGGGAGGTGGCGCACGACCATGGTCTCCCCGAGCTTCAGGTCCTCACGGACGACCTTCGGCTCCTCCGCCTTCGTAAGGAGGCGCACCACAAGGGCCACAGCGCCGAGAAGCAGGTAGCGGGTGTCGCCGCCGAGAAGCCCCCGCTGCAGACCACGTCGCAGCGCCCGGCGCGCGAGTGAGTCGACGAGGCCGAGCATCGCGTCAGACCCGCCGAATCTCGAGGACCGTCGCTCGCTTGCGGCCGCGCCGGCGCCCGAGAAGATAGGTGAGCGCCACGGTGACAAGGACGGCGAGCCCTGCGGCCGCGCCGGCGGGCGCCTTCTTGGCCTTGACCACCGCCTGGGCTTCGCCGCTCACGGTACGCAAGCGCTCCTCGATCTGGTTGAGGGTGACCCGGTCGCCCCCGTTGTCCTTCACCGCCAGCGCAAGCAGCGCCAAACCGATCGTCCTCATCGCCTTTTCCTCCCCGGCTTCGCACCGAGCCCTGCGTCAAGGCGCCGTGCCGTAAACCCGCTCATCGCTGAACCTCGGCTCGAACGCGCCTTGCGGGTGAGCGCCCGGCCCGCAGTCCGATCACGACGGCGGCCCCGGTCAACAGCACGCCGGCCACTGCCACAAGAAGGTACGGAGCAAAGGTCCAGCTGCCAGCGAACGTGGTGCCGGTCTCGCCCTGGAGCACCCGTAAGAGGGCGATCAAGCAGACGACGAGGCCAACCCCGAGCAAGATCACCCCGGCCGCGCCGAGAGCGGCACGCTTTGCGATGGTCTTGAACGGACCGATCGTCTCTTGGACGACGTAGCGGCGAACGAGCGCGACGGTGTCGGCGAGCGCGGCGCGCGGCGCGCCCGCTCCCCCGCCGTCGGACATGCCCGTCCCCCGGTCCTTGGCCATTCGGTGAGGCTAACCCAGCGCCAACACAGCCGCGCGCTTGAGACCTGCAGGGCGCTTCAAAGCGCCTCGCCAAGAGACGTCCTGCTAACGTGCGGACGTGCCAAACGCCCTGCTCG
>JAODBN010000170.1 GCA_025463965.1 Acidimicrobiaceae bacterium | reverse complement strand
ATCGGCGGCGGGATGGTCGCGGCGTTCGAGATCCTCATCGCCACCAACCCGGTGAGGAATCTCATCCGCGAGGGCCGGTCCAACCAGCTCATGAACATCATGACGACCAATCAGCAGGAGGGGATGCGGACTCTCGAGGTCAGCCTCTCTGAGCTCATTCGTGCCGGCACCGTTACCTACGAGGACGCACTCGCCGCCTCGGCGCACCCGAAGGAGCTCGCGCGTTCGATGAGCCAGACGAGCATGGTCGCCGCGAAGGCCTGAAGATGCAATCACGTCCTCGCCAGGGGCCGGACCTGCCGTATGAGTTGGTCGCCGGGATGACCCCTTGTGGCCCCGGCTGGCTCGTGGCCAGCGCCAAGCTGCACGGCGCGACGTTCGCGCCGGAGGAGCCACGGGTCCTCGCTGCGTTCGCCGACGTCTTCGACGAGCGGCCTGCCTTCTCGATCGTCGCGCTCAACGCGCCGGTCGGCTACGGGGTCGAGACGGAAATCGGGGGTAGGAGCTGCGACCGCGCGGCGCGAGCGCTGCTCGGCCGGCGTGGATCGACGGTTCACAACGCTCCGACGCGCGCCCCGATGGACGACGGGGTCGAGATCACGGACGACAGGCTCGACGCCATCAGCGCACAGCTTCTGCCTCGCTACCGGGAGGTCGCGGCCGAGATGGCCCCCTACCGCCAGCGCACCGTATACGAGGCGCATCCCGAGCTGAGCTTCTACCAGCTCAATGGCGATGTGCCGCTTCGCTGGTCGAAAAGGTCCGAGTACGGGCGCGAGGAGCGCCGCGACCTGCTTCAGGCGAAGATCCCCGGCATCGATCGGATCGTCGACGCCGAGCTCCGCGGGGTGCGCCCCGCGCATCTCCTCGACGTCGCGGCGTGCCTGTGGACGGCGCGGCGCATCGCTGCGCGCGCCGGTACGCGCATCCCTCTCGACCCCGAGTGGGACGGCCAGGGTCTACGGATGGAGATCGTCCGCTAGCAGCCCGCCCTCGCCCGGCGTTCGCGCCCGGCCGCTCCCTCTCGCCTCCTCATCCCGACTGCGCGCCACGAGCATCCGCGCGCCGGCTCGCCGCGCGCACGCGAGAAATCATTGAATTTGCTCTGCGCGTGGCCGTTATGTGGCATGTCACCGTGAACGCGATACCCTTGTGTACACGGAGAGTGGCAATAACGACAAAAGATCACGCAGAGTGACGAGATTTGGGTCGAGAGTGTTCGTTTTGGCGGACCAGATGGCCACGATGCGTGCCCGGTTGGCAGGTCGAGGAGCAAGATGAGGATCCTGATCGTCGAAGACGAGCCCGAGATGCGCGAGTTGCTCGGGCAATTGCTCGAGGCGGACGGTTACGAAGTCGAGACCGTTAGCGACTCGGCCGGAGCACTCGCCGCGGTGGCGGTCCGCGAGCCGGACCTGGTGCTGCTCGACGTCGTGCTCGGCGGCGAGGACGGCCGCGACCTGTTGCACGAGCTGCGCCTCATGGGCAATGCGCCTGCGGTATTCCTCACTGGGCGCGGCCTGGAGATGGACCGGATCGCCGGTTTGCGGATGGGGGCCGACGACTACATCGTCAAGCCGTTCTCACCCGGCGAGCTGTCGGCTCGCATCGCGAACGTATTGCGCCGCTCGCGCGCCACTAACGTACAGCCCCGTCAATCGGAATCGAGCGTCTCCTTCGGCGACCTGCGAATCGACCCGCTAACCCGTGAGGTCGAGCGCGCCGGCGAGCTCGTCGAGCTGACCGCGAAGGAGTTCGACCTCCTGGCGTTCCTCGCGTCCTCGCCCCGCCAGGTGTTCTCGCGCCAGCAGCTCCTCCAGCAGGTGTGGTCCTCGTGCAGGGAGTGGCAGGACGAGGCGACCGTGACAGAGCACATCCGCCGCGTGCGCCGCAAGATCGAGCAGGACCCCGACCATCCGCGTTGGATAACGACCGTCCGAGGTGTCGGCTACCGCTTCGAGCCCGGTGCCGGGTCGCCTATCGGCTACGACCGCCGTCGCCACCTCGTCCGAGCGTCCTGAGCATTAGGCGCGCGACCGGCACGCTCAGCTGCCGGAGGGCCCTGCCGCCTGGGGGTCGGACCGCTCGTCGAGCAGCTCTTTGACGCTGGCGATGACGTCGCTCGGCTTGAAAGGCTTGGCGAGGAAGCCGGTCGGGCCGGAGCCCAGGCCGGAGAGGACTGTTGCATCGGTGCTGCCGGAGACGAGCAGCACCGCGAGCCCCGGTCGTTCGTCCTGAAGTTGGATCGCCAGATCATGCCCGCCCGTGCCGGGCATGAGGACATCGCTCACGAGCACGTCGATCCGCCCGTCGTGGCGCCGGGCGATCGCTAGGGCCTCGGCACCACTTGTGGCCTCGAGCACCTGGTAACCGTTGTGGGAGAGCACGCGGCGGACGAGCCGACGGAGGTCGTCATCGTCTTCGGCGAGCAGCACAGTCCCCGAGCCTGGGGTGACAATAGTTGCCGGTCGGATCGGTGCCGCGAGCACCTCGTCGTCGTGGCTGTCGTCCCCGTCGAACCGGGGCAGGAGCACCTCGAAGGTCGTCCCGCTGCCGAGCTCGCTGTCGAAGCGGATCGCACCGCCGCATTCGAGCACGACCCGCCGCACGGCCGGAAGGCCGAGCCCTGTGCCCTTCGACGGACCCTTCGTCGTGTACAAGGGCTCGAAGCAGCGCAGGCGCGTCTCCTCGTCCATGCCCGATCCGCTGTCCGCGACGGCGATCCGCACGTACTTACCGGGCGGGATCGCGAGCTCGGTCGCGCGGAAGCCGGCGAGCTCCACGCCTGCTACCGCGATGTCGAGTCGGCCGCCGTCGGGCATCGCGTCGCGTGCGTTGATGGCAAGGTTGAGGATGAGCTGTTCGAACTGTCCGTGGTCGATCCGCACGCGACCGGACGCGGGGTCGAGAGACCAGCTGACCTGGACATCGGTGGGGACGAAGCGTTCGAGCACCTCGGACAGCGAATGCACCTCGTCGGCGGGCGCGAGGACGACGGGGTGAAGCGCCCGGCGGCGGCCGACGGTCAGCAGCTGGCCCGTGAGCACCGACGCCCGAACGGTCGCCGCATGGATGTCGCGGATGAGCGCGCCGGCGCGCTCGTTCCCCTCGAAGTGGCGGCGTAGCAGCTCCGTGTAGCCGCCGATAAGGGTGAGCAAGTTGTTGAACTCATGCGCGACCCCGCCCGCGAGCTGGCCGATCACCTCCATGCGCTGCGCCTGTCGCAGCTCGGTCTCCAGGCGCCGGTGCAATGTAACGTCGGCGACGAGGACGAGGATGCCCTGGACGGTGCCGTCGGCCGCGAGGAGCGGTGCCGCCGAGACCGTCAGGTCTCTGCGCTCGCCTCCGGTCATGACGCCCGTGAGGTCGCGACCGCCCACCTCGGCGCTGGCGGACACGTCCGATAGCAAATCGACGAGCTGTGCCGAGGCCTCGGTCGGGAAGCTCGGCTGCTCCTCGGAGGTCGCGTTTTCGAGCTGTTGGTCCATCCAGCCGAACAGCGCCGAGGCGGCGCGGTTCCACCAACACACGCGCCCGGTGAGATCGACCTCGACGATGCCGACAGGGGCCGCCTCGACGAGGACTCGCCAGCGCGCCTCGCTGGCATGGATGGTGCGGTAGAGCCGTGCGCGCTCGACCGCGATGCCGGCACGCCGGGCGACGTCCTCGGCCGCCGCCAGGTCCGCGCCCTCGTAGCCGGCGCGTCGCGGGTCGACGGCGAAGGAGATAGCCCCGAAGGCGGCCTCGTCGAACCTGATCGGGGTCACGATGCAGGAGATCGGTCCGAGACTCTCGCCCTCGTGGCTGTCCACGTCGATCGGCGCCGCTTCGCTCCACCGCTCGGAACCGCCGCCGGCACAGGCCCGAGCCACCATGTCGGCGAGCCGAGGCACTCGGGCGCTGAGCTCGGTCGAGCACAGTGCCGCCTGCGCGGCGTCGCGCGCACGGGCGCTCGCGCCGTCACCGCCGTGGCGGATCGCCAGCCGGCGGATCGTGCCGTCCGGGTCGCCAAGATCGATCGCACACCAGTCGG
>JAODBN010000144.1 GCA_025463965.1 Acidimicrobiaceae bacterium | reverse complement strand
GGCTCGCCAGGACCGCCGAGAAACACCGCCGCAAGGATCAGCACCAAGAACAGGTCCGTGCTCGTCGCTCCGAAGGTCCCGGCATCCATGCCAAAGACCGCCCCGGCGATCCCGCACAGGGCCCCCGTGATGAGCCACGTGACCGTGACCACTCGGTCGGTGCGAATGCCGCAGTTTCGGGCGAGGTCGCCGTTCGCGGCGGTCGCCCGCATCGCCTTTCCGAGGCGGGTGTAGCGGATGAGGAGGTGCACGCCCACCATGATCACCAAGGACAGCCCGATGATCCCAAGCTGGGCCGCGGAGAGGACGAACGAGCCGAGCCGCACGTTCGGGCCCTGGGCCATCACATAGGAGACGTTGGTCGGTCCGGCGATCGCTTGGGTC
Source organism: Acidimicrobiaceae bacterium (assembly GCA_025463965.1). GTDB lineage: Bacteria > Actinomycetota > Acidimicrobiia > Acidimicrobiales > Bog-793 > JAODBN01. Next base: position 11,705 of record JAODBN010000144.1, on the reverse strand, counting down.
CCGAACTCCAAGATGAGGGTCATTCCGAGCGCCACGATGACGAGCGCTATCGGCGATGTCTTGCGACGCTGGAAGGGGGTGTAGATGACGCGGTTGAGGAAGAGCGAGAGCACCGAGCCGACGGCGGCCGCGACGAGGGCGCAGATCCAGATGTTCACCCCGGCGGCGTTCACCGAGTAGGCGATGAACGCTGCTGCGATCATCACCGCTCCGTAGGCCAGGTTCAGCACGTTGGTCACGGCGAATTGCAAAGTGAAGCCTACAGAGGCCACTGCCAGGACAGCTGAGGTAATGCACCCGAAGGCGAGCGATGCGAGAAAGATGCTCAAGGGTGGACGACCTTTCGGCGCACTGGAGAGCCTGCGCTAACTGTGGCAGATGTCGGCATCAGGGACGGGTCGACAGGCTCGACCCGTCCCTGATGCCGGCCATCGGCTGCTCAGATCAGGAGACGGACCTGATCTCAGAGGTCGGGATGTTCGCAGACACGAGCACCTGACCTGTCGCTCCGTACTTGTCGATCTGGAAGATGCCAGTCGAGTCGTGGTAGGAGTCGAAGCTCGTTGGACCGCCGGGACCCTCGTAGCGGATCTTCTTGCCGGCCTTCAGCGCTGCTGCGCCTTGGGCGAAGGAGTACACCGTCTCCGCCCCGGGAACGCCGTCGCCGACCCTTGCAATGAAACTGCGGTAGACGCTCGGCACGGTGCTCTTCGCCTCGAGCATGGCGAGGGCGGCAATGTTGATGCCGTCATAGAGGTGCACCGCTCCGGGAGCGCTCAGGTAGGTGCTGAAGCTGCCGGTGTTCCCGACCTTGCCCTTCTCGGCGAAGATCGCCTTGGAGAACGCCGAGTACGCGGGCCCACTCGTCTCGGTGACCAGGTTGTCGGCGGCGTAGCTCGTCACCAGGGTCTTGGATCCGATCGCCGCGGCTACGGACTTGTACCAGTCAGGCGAGATCGTCGCGGAGGTCCCGATGACCGGGATGACCTTGCCGTTGTTCTCCTGCTTGAGCTCAGACAGGAACGCCGCCTCTGTCGGCCCGAGCGCCTCGGTGAAGACGACGTCGGGATGCGAGGCGGCGATCTTGGCCGCTTCGGTACGGAACGTCGTGGACGAGAGGCTGAGCGTCTCGTTGCTCACGAGCTTCAGACCGGCCTTCTTGATGGACTGGACCGCCGGGTTGACGAAGGTCTGCGAGCCGATGTCGTTGCCGAAGGCGAGCGCCACCTTCTTGTAGTGGTCGACGTACTTGGCGATCGCGACCATCGCGTAGGACTCGGCGAGGTCTGGTGGCACGAGCCGGTAGAAGTAGTCGAAATGCGTATGGTCGAACTCCGACTGTCCGGACATGCTGAACATCACCGTCTTGTTGGAGTTGATGATCGGGACGACCGATGCCGCCTCGTCCGAGGTCAGGCCGATGACGAGGACCAAGTTCGAGGTCGACGCGTACATCTGCCGGACGGCGGGAACGGCGTCGGCGGGGTCGCCTCTCGTGTCGACGCTCTTGCAGTTGAGCTTGTGGCCCAGCACCCCACCGGCGGCGTTGATGGCGTTCGTCGCGGCGTCACAAGAGACGAGGTACGTCGGGCCGAGGGCGGCGTCGGTGCCTGTGAACGGTGCCACGTCGGCAACGGTCAGCGCACCCCCTGAGCTCGCCCTCGGCAACACCTTGGCGTTCGCCGGGCTCGCCACAGCGAGCAGCGAGATCGCCGCGGCCGCCGCTAGCGGCGCCGTCTTCCGGGCCCAGCGGGCCGCTCCCCCTCGCGGCCCCACTGGGAGCGATCGTGCCAATCGTTGCCTGTGCTCTTCGTTCATGACGCCCCCTAGAAAGCCAGTGAACTCTGCGCTGTTCGGCCGGAGGGCGAGACCGACCTCCGGATCTTGCATCCGACCGTCGCTGCGCGGCGGCCGGGACATTGCCAGTGCGGCCGATTACGACGCCTGCGCCGGAACCCGCCATGGCCAGTCGGCCACATCCCCCTTCTCTGCAACCACTCGATTGCGGATGGTCCCGATTCCTTCGATCTCCACCTCGATCACGTCACCCGGCTGCATCCAGACCGGCGGCGTGCGGCCCGCTCCCACGCCGCCCGGCGTCCCGGTGGCGATGACGTCACCGGGCCGCAGGGTGGTGAAGCTCGAGAGGTACTCGATCGCTCTCGGCACCGACACGATCATTTGCGCGGTGCTCGCCTGCTGCATGACTTCCCCATTCAGCCGCGTCGTCAGCTGAACGTCGCTGACGTCGAGCTCGTCTGGGGTAACCACCTCGGGACCGATCGGCATGGTGGCATCGAAGTTCTTGCCTGGCGTCCACTGGGTCGCGGCTCGCTGCCACTCGCGCGCTGAGCCGTCGTTGATGATCACGTAGCCCGCGACCGCGTCGAGAGCCTTTGCCGCAGGGATGTAGCGCCCGCCGGAACCGATCACGATGCCGAGCTCACCTTCGAAGTCGAACCGCTCGACGAGCGCGGGCTTGACGAGATCCGCGTACGGGCCGAGTACCGAGTCGGTCCCCCGCACGAACGACTCGGGCCAGGTCGGCGCCCCTCGGCCAGCGAACTCGAGGGCGTGCGCCAAATAGTTCACGCCGAGGCAAAGGACTCGAGGCGGCTCGGGACACGCTGGGCCAAGCTCGGCCTCGCCGTAGGTCGTCCCGTCCTGGTTGGCGAGTCCTCTCAGTGAGTCCATCGCTCCCATGCCGTCTTGGAGGACCGCGTTGAGCGAGCTGTACCGGCCGTTTCCGGAAGCGTCGGCGGCGTCTACGTAGCCGCTGCGCCCTCGAACATGGAGCCGTGGACCGCGTTCGGTGATGATCGTGGCAAGACGCATGACGCGCTCTCCCCTCTCAACGTCCGAGCCCCCGGCTCGAACCTGCCCACAAGGCCTTGCAGCCGAGCGTCCTGTCCTCAACCAATTACCTGTTTTGGTTGAGTTGGTTGACAATTAGTCGGATTGGTTGGGACTGTAACTGCAGCGTCAGGAGGCGTCAAGGCCCCCCTCCCGCTTATCTAGGCGCGAACACGGCCATCCCAGTAGAATTGGTCGCGACCAGTGGGAGAGCGTGGAGTGACCGTGCGGTGAGCGAGTCGACAAAGGTGGTTCCAGTGCGAGCCCAGGAGCTCGCCGACCTCATCGTCACGCGCTTTGCTGGCGGCGGAGCGGCGGGAGTCCAGTTCCCGACCGAGCGTCGCCTCGCTCAGGAGCTGCAGGTCACGCGCACGGCGATCCGGCGTGCGCTACAGACACTCGAGGACGAAGGACGAATCTCCCGGGAGGTGGGGCGGGGAACCTTCTTGCTCGCCGGGCCCGCGTCGCAATCGGCAGGGACGCCGCTGCCCGACTCCTCGGCCCTCAACCCCGACGACTTCGGGCCGGCCGACGTCATGGCAGCCCGCCGCCTGATCGAGCCGCGCCTTGTGCCGCTCGTCGTCTCCTGGGCCACGGAGCGAGACTTCCAGGAGATGGAGCGATGCCTGCTCGGCGGGGAGGCGGCCGAGAGCGTCGAAGAGTTCGAGACCTGGGACCTTGCCTTGCACCGATCGATTGTGCTCGCCAGCCACAACCCTCTGATCGTGCGCATGTACGGCCCGGTCGAAAGTGCGAGGCAAGGTCGCGTCTGGGGGAACCTGAAGCGCCGAAGTGACGCTCCGGGACGTCGCCAGGAGCGCCGCCGGGAGCACCGCGAACTCGTCAGCGCCCTGCGAGCTCGTGAGGTCGGCGCAGCGGTCCGAGCGACCGAGGTCCACCTAGAGCGCGTCGAGTCGACCTTGCTGGGCCACGCCGAGACGAACGACGGGGCTGCCAACGCCTGACGGGTTCGGACAACGCTGTCCATCCCCCGGTGCTGTCGATGGAGCCGGAGCTCACATCGCGATGTTCAACCGAGAGCGCTGAGCGCCTCGTTGAAGGTCGCCGAGGGACGCATCACCGCCGTAGCGAGTGACGGCTCGGGCTGGTAATAGCCGCCGATGTCGGCGGGCGATCCCTGAACGGAGATCAGCTCCTCGACGATCGTCTCTTCGTTCTCTGTCAACGAGGCTGCAAGGCCGGCGAACGCCTTCGCGAGCTCCGGGTCCTCGGTCTGCTTCGCGAGCTCCTGCGCCCAGTAGAGAGCCAGGTAAAAGTGACTTCCGCGGTTGTCGATGCCACCGACACGTCGGCTGGGCGATCGGTCTTGAGCCAGGTAAGTGCCCGTGGCCCGGTCCAACGTGTCGGCGAGGATCTGAGCGCGAGCGTTGCCGGTGCTCTCGGCCAGGTGCTCAAAGCTCACCGCCAGCGCGAGGAACTCGCCAAGGCTGTCCCACCGAAGGTAGTTCTCTCTGAGGAGCTGTTGGACGTGCTTCGGCGCAGAACCACCTGCGCCAGTTTCGAACAGTCCGCCACCGGCGAGCAACGGGACGATGGACAGCATCTTGGCGCTCGTGCCGAGTTCCAAGATCGGGAACAGGTCGGTGAGGTAGTCCCGCAGCACGTTGCCAGTTACTGAGATCGTGTCCTCACCACGGCGGATGCGCTCGAGCGAGAAGGCCGTCGCCTGAGCTGGGGACATGATCTCGATCTGGAGACCGTCCGTGTCCTGCTCGGCGAGGTACGCGTTCACCTTGGCGATCAGGTTGGCGTCGTGGGGGCGGCCCTTGTCGAGCCAGAACACCGCTGGCTGGCCCGTCGCCCGGGCCCGTCGCACGGCGAGCTTCACCCAGTCGCGGATCGGCACGTCTTTGGTCTGGCACATCCGAAACACGTCGCCGGCGCTCACGGGCTGAGCGAGGATGACCGCGCCGGTCTTGTCGACGACTTGAACCGTGCCTTCGGCAGCGACCTCAAAGGTCTTGTCGTGGCTGCCGTACTCCTCCGCCGCCTGGGCCATCAGCCCGCGGTTCGAGACCGAGCCCATCGTCACCGGGTCGTAGGCGCCGTTCGCGCGGCAGTCGTCGATGACGACCTGGTAGATGTCCGCGTAGCTGCCATCGGGGATCACGGCGAGGGTGTCGTGCTCTGTGCCGTCGGGACCCCACATGTGGCCCGAAGCCCGGATCATCGCCGGCATGGAGGCGTCGACGATGACGTCGCTGGGCACGTGGAGGTTGGTGATCCCGCGATCGGAGTCGACCATCGCGAGAGCAGGACCTTCGGCCAGCTCGGCCTCGATGGACGCCCTGATCTCGGCGCCGTTGGCGAGTGAGCCGAGCCCGTCGAGGATCGAGCCGAGCCCGTCGTTCGGCCTCAAGTCGGCTGCGGCGAGCTCATCGCCGTACTGGGCGAACGTTCTCGGGAAGAAGGCCCGAATCACGTGGCCGAAGATGATCGGATCGGAGATCTTCATCATCGTGGCTTTGAGGTGAACCGAGAAGAGCAGGTCGTCGCCCTTGGCCCGGGCGATCTGGGCGCTCAGGAACTGGCGGAGCGCCTCGACCCGCATGACAGCTGAGTCCACGACCTCACCAGCGAGCACCGGCACTGACTCACGCAGAACTGTGGTGCTTCCGTCTCGACGGACCAGCTCGATACGGAGCGTGCCCGCCTCTTCGATGACGACGGAGTTCTCGGTGGAGCGGAAGTCGCCGCCGGTCATGTGGGCGACGTTCGTGAGCGAGTCCGCGCTCCACGCGCCCATCCGGTGGGGATGTGCCCTGGCATAGCTTTTCACCGAGGCCGGGGCTCGTCGGTCGGAGTTTCCCTGGCGCAGCACCGGATTGACCGCGCTGCCCATCACCTTGTCGTAGCGAGCCCGCACGTCGCGGTCCTCGTCGCTCTTCGGATCGTCCGGGAAGTCCGGCAGCGCGTATCCGTGCTCTCGGAGCTCGGCGATCGCCGCCTTGAGCTGGGGCGCAGATGCCGAGATGTTCGGCAGCTTAATGATGTTGGCCTGGCGCATCTTGGCGAGCTCGCCCAGCTCGCCAAGTGCGTCCTCGACGCGCTGGCCCTCCTCGAGGCGATCCGCGAAGCCGGCGAGGATTCGCGCGGCGAGCGAGATGTCGCGCGTCTCCACCCGGACCCCAGCCGTCGCGGCGTAAGCCTCGACCACCGGCAGGAGGGAGTAGGTCGCCAGGGCCGGGGCCTCGTCTGTGTGGGTGTAGATGATGGTCGAGTCGGTCATCAATGCTCCGGTACCTAGAGAAAAGGCGCGGGGACGCGCGAGGCTCCAAGGAGACCACCTCAGCTGAGGCACTTGCAACCCGAGCCCGGAGAGCCCGCATAGCGGGCAGGCACATCCCAAACACTTCGCATGCCGGCGGCCGACCATCGTCCATGGAATGGGCGCGGCGCGATGACTGCCGCCTAACGGGAAGGGAGTGCTGATAGGTCGTCACCGGCCTCAGGGCACGCTGGGCGAAAAGACCTCGAGCGGGATAACTCTGACCGTGGGGCCGCTCAGTGCCCGATGCGAATGGAAGCGTCTCGGCACACGGAGCTGGTCCGATCAGGGACGCTGCCTTGGCGACGCTGTGGCAATACAGGAGCGAGCTTGATAACCGACACCGGCGAGCGGAGCTCACCGCGCATCGAGGAACTCCACGAGCACGTCGTTGAAGGCGCCAGGGCTCTCGAGGTTGGAGAACCAACCGGCGCCACCGAGCACCACCGCGGAGCCGCGCGGTATCCGTGCGGCGGTCTCCTCGGCCATCTCCGGAGGGACGAGGAGGTTGCCCTCCCCCGTCACGACGAGGGCCGGGACCTGAACCTTCATCAGGTCGTGCCAGACATCGGGGCGGCGGTCAATGGCATCGAGGGCACCGATGAGGCCAGCGCGCGGCGCTTCTCGGGCCCACTGCTTCGCCTTCTTGACGGCCTCCGCGCGCCGGCTCCAGACGTCGCCAGCTACCAACTCGAACCATCGGTCCGTGAGCGACGCGACGTCACCACCGCGCATCAACCAGTCGCGCTGGTAGTCGCGCTGCTGGCGCTCCTCGGGGGTATCGGGCTCCGTTCGCATGTCCGCGAACACGAGCGTCGTCACCAAGTCGCCGTGGCGACGGAAGAGATTGAACGCCACCTCGGCACCCAGGCCGGTTCCGATCACGACCGCACGATCGAGCTCCAGATCGGCCATCACCCCAGCTATGTCGTCCGCCCACGACTCCATCGAGTAGGCCGATGGAGTATCTGGCGCGTCTGATCTTCCGAAGCCCATCAGGTCCGGGGCGATGAGGCGGTACCGCTCGGAAAGCGGTGAAAACTGGTACTCCCACATCCGGGACTCGAGAGGAAACGTGTGCAACAGCACCAGGGGCTCGTCGCCCACCCCGACGTCGATGTAGCCCACCCGTCGATCATCGAGCTGCAGGAAGCGCGTATCCCAGTAGCCCGGCTCAAGCGGAACAAGAGAAGGCTCGAGCTCGTCGATCACCGGCGTGCCCGGACGGGTGTTGGGCAGGGCGTGCTCGGGATCGTGCTTGCCGAGCACCCGGTCCTCGAGGCGCTCGGGATGTGGGGCGTCGTGGCCGACGTGACGGCGCTGCTTCGAACCTCCTGTCGTCACCCCCATCGAGGCGGGGGGCTCGCCGGCGTCCCGAGCCTCCTTTGCCCGGCGCCGGCGTTCGCGGTTGTCGCCTTCGGTCTCTTTTCCCATGCGCACCTCCTAGTCGCCGCTGGTGGCAAAACGACCGACGGATGTGAGGGCCACGGGCTCGCGAGCGGTCCCTCACCTCCATACGGCTTGCGTCAGACAGGTCCGAGCGGGTCACGCGGTGCCGGTGCCGGGCTTCTCCGTCCCGAAGACCTCGCCGAACGAGCTAGCTAGGCGCGAGCGCGTCGATCATGCCGTGCAGGTGCGCGACGGCTCGTTCGATCTCGAGGTACTTACGCTGCCCGGCTCGTGACTCGGCCGCCAACAAGCCGCATCGGTGAACCTGCTTGAAGTCACCGAACGGGAACTTGTAATGCCCCTTCGTCTTCTCGTTCGTTTGGTCATCCACACCGAGATACCAGTGGCCGTACTCCCCAAGGCCGTTTCTCTCGATGAACTCGTCTTCATCAGCCGCGGACGGCTGATGCTCACTCCAGGCGCCTCGCTCGTCAGCGACAAACTCGCCCGCGCGAATCAACCGCTTCGCGTGCTCGAACGCTGGTTCGTTGAGCGAAACCGCCATTGGACTGAGGCGTCCTCCCTGGCTGTCAACTCCACGCTAGAAGTGACCCGTCAACCGAGTTCACAACTTGCGCGATGTCACCTGCGCCTCCGTTGAGCGTCGCGATCCGTCGGACGCCAGAAATCCCCTAGGCGCGTAGAAGAGAGCTTGGGTTGGGAATCCCTCGCGAAGACCACGCGATCACGTCGTGCCCTTCTCACGCGCCGCTGCGATCCTGCCCAAATGGCGACAAAGACACGAAAAGCGCGCGAGACCTCGCAGGACCGCCCCCGGCAGGATTGGCACGAGCTGCTCGACAAGATGACCCTGGCCTATGCCGACGAAGACACCACGATCGAGCTGTTAGACCAAGAGTTCGGCGACGAGTACGAGGCCGAGCACATGCCACTCGCGTACATCGAGTACGACGAGCACTCCGACATGGCATCAGTGGCCGTCGGTGGCCGCGATGGTCGCTTTCCGGTAGCTCTTCGTCACGAGATCGATCACCCCACGACGATACGCACGGACTCGAAACCACCGGAGCTTCCGCTGGCGATCGAGATCGTCGGTGGCGACGGGTCGCGCACGCTGGTGACAATCTTTACGCGGACAGCCGCTTCGGTCACGGGCGCTGAGCCGGATCCGAGGCCAAACTCGGCCTGAGGACCCGACCGACGAAGCTCGGCACCCGTGGCCGAGACAGACAACCTTCGGGCGCCCGAGGCGCAGACACCGTTGCGGTCCCCGCAGAGCTAGTTCAAAAGATGCCTTCGATATCAAATTCGCCGCGGATCCTCACGCGTCTGCGCCCGCCGCCACACAGCGCGACTCGGCCGTACTCCGTGACGCGAGACGGGGCACGGTCCCGTCAATCAGTCTCCGCGAAGGTGACCCTGGCCAACGGGCTGCGCTCCACCCACTCATCGAGGACGGCCTCCGGCCAGGGACTGTCCGGGCCGCGGCGGCGGTTGAACTCCTCCACAAAGTTGGCGAGGACAACACGTCGTCGCTCCGCCGGGTCGATGACGACCGTGGCTGTTGCTGGCAGGTCCGCGACGACGCCCTGCTTAAGGTGAAAGGTGAACTGCGGCCGGGCGGCCAGGTTGGCCAGCCAGTCACGGGTCTTGGGTCCGGGGATCCCGCTCAGGTAGGTGTCGTCCCCGAACCGGTAGAAGACGATCTCGATGCGCCTCGGCTCGCCGGAACGCCGACCCGTCGTGGTGATGTCGATCGTGCGTTGATCGATCGTCGAGGAGGCGTCGATGGCGAGCGCCTTCCGTACGTCATCTCTCATCAGACGTCGTCGCCCGCTTCCCCATGCGCCGTCATCGAACTTCGCCGGCGAAGACAGCAAAAGTGCTCTTGGTTCTCATCGACTCATTGTCTCCTTCGCAGGTCGTGTGCCGTGTACTTGCCCGCGGAAGCACCGGCCTGGCCGTGTGCAGGGTCGCCGGTGTCGTTGGGGGCGACTCAGGCGTTGGGTTGGCTCCCATGAGCCAGTCACCCTCTCCTCTAGGTGTCCCGAGGTGGCTTGCTCGAGCGTCGTGACGAGACCCGAGCGTCGTGACGACGAAAGAGAGTCCCTCGCCTGTCAACGTCTTCCCTCGGAACTACACCTGGCGGTAGTAGTGGTCCTGCTCGAGGTCCTCGAGCAAGCTAGGCCCGGTCGGCTCCCATGCGAGCAGCTCCCGGGTTATGGCGGCCGTGGCGGGGCTGTCCAGGGCGACTAGATGACCGAGGAATGCGAAGTGCTCGACGGCATCGGCGGGGGCTACTGATGCCGTGGGGAAGCCAAGGTGGCGGCCCATGGCCTGGGCAATCTCGCGGAAGGGGACGCCTTCGTCACCGACCGCGTGCAAGACCGAGCCGGCGGGGGCAGCCTCGACGGCCAGGCGGGCAAGGCGGGCGGCGTCGGAACGGTGAACGGCCGGCCAGCGGTTGGTGCCGTCTCCCACATATCCCGCCACGCCCCGCTGGCGGGCGATGCCGACGAGGGTGGCCATGAACCCGTGGTCGCCGTCGCCGTGCACTGTTGGTGGCAAGCGCAGCACCGACGAGCGGACACCAGTGGCCCTCAACGACAGCGCAAGCAGGGCGGTGGCCATCCGAAGTCCCGCGGGGATGGCCCGAACCTCGGCGTTGGGGACGAGGCCATCCTCCTCGGTGGCCATCCGGCCCGGACTGAGACCGAGCGTGCCAGAGGCGAGCACCAGAGGTCGGCCGGAGTCGGCCAGGGCCGCCCCCATCGCCTCGACGGCCCGCCGGTCTGCAGCCGCCGCAGCGGCGAAGTCGCCGCCGAAGGCCACCTCGTGCTGAAAGGCCAGGTGGATCACCCCCTCGGAGTCGGCAGCCCCCTTGGCCAGGCCGTCGGGGTCGTCGACGTCGCCTCGCAGGACAGTGGCGCCGGTCGCTTCTACTCGTCGCGCCGACGCGTCGGAGCGGGCCAGTCCGACCACTTCGTGGCCGGCTTCGATCAGCTCGGGCACGACCGCCGAGCCGATCCAGCCCGATGCGCCGGTGACGAAGATTCTCATGAGGTACCTCCAAGACAGCCAACGATGTCAGTAGCTGTCATCACCCTAGACACGATGTCTGTCACTGTCAACGGAAAGGTCGTGGGTCGAGAACGACCGGAGCGTCACAGGTGGGCCGGAGGGCCGGAGGGCCGGCGCTCCGTCTGTACCCAAAGACCGAGGCTTCGACCAGAGCACGGTTGCCAAGTTTGCGAGCGAGCGGGCGTGAGCGATCGGATCAGCCACGGAGCTAGCGCTCGTTATCGCACCACAAGAGATTCCGGCGATCGTCCGGCGGCGAGGTGTCCTGCAAGAGCTTGGGAGCGTCCGAATGGGTCCGCTCCCTAGGCTGGTCGGCACGCGACCTCGATGAAAGGACCGCCGTGGCCACCTCCCTCACCCTCGGAAAATTCGGTGTGTGGACCAGTGTCCGCCAGTGGCCCGAAGACCGCGGAGCGATAGGTGACGCCGCTGTCGAGCTGGAAGAACTGGGGTTCAGCGCTGCCTGGATCGGTGGGTCCACGGACCAGTTCCCCGTGGCCGACGCCATCCTGGCCGCGACCACAGACTTCGTCGCCGCCACCGGCGTGACCCAGGTGTGGATCAACCCCGCCGCCGAGGTGGCGGCGAGGCACCATGAGCTGAACGCGGCGCACTCGGGCCGTTTCATACTCGGGTTAGGCGTGGGGCACGCGCCGGCCGTGACCGCGGCGGGACAGATCTACGATCGCCCGCTCGAGAAATTGGCGTCCTATCTCGACGAGCTGGACCGGGCCGAGCACGCGGTCCCGAAGTCGGAGCGGGTGATCGCTGCACTCAGGCCCAAAGCGCTGGCCCTGGCCGGTTCGCGCGCCGCTGGCTCCCATCCGTACAACGTGCCACCAGAACACACCGCCAAGGCCCGCGCCGCACTGGGCCCTGGCCCGGCGCTGATCCCGGAGCACAAGGTGTTTTTCGGCAGCGACCCATCGATAGCGCGAGCGGTGGGCCGCCGTGCCCTTGCCATCTATTTGAATCTGCCCAACTACGTTGACAACTTGCGCCAATTCGGATTCGACGACGCTGACTTCGCCGGGGTTGGCAGCGACCGGCTCGTCGACACCTTGGTGGCGTG
>JAODBN010000108.1 GCA_025463965.1 Acidimicrobiaceae bacterium | reverse complement strand
CGATTCGCGAGGAGGCCGAGCTCATCAAGTCGCTCGGCTTCAACGGGGCGCGCATCCACCAGAAGCTCGAGGACCCCCTCTTCTTGTACTGGTGCGATCGGCTCGGGCTGCTGGTCTGGGAGGAGATGCCGAGCGCCGGAGCCTTCTCCGCCGCCGCCATCCACCGGCTGGTGCAGGAGTGGCTCGCCGCGCTCGCGCGCGACCGCAGCCACCCCTGCATCGTCGTCTGGGTGCCCTTCAACGAGAGCTGGGGGGTTCCCGCGATGGCCACCCGGCCAGAGCAGGCGAGCTTCGTCGGGGGCCTTGCCGACCTGACCCGAGCGTTCGACCCCACCCGACTGGTCGTCTCGAACGACGGCTGGCAGCACGTGAACAGCGACCTTTTGACGATCCACGACTACTCGCCGGACGGTGCCTCGCTCCTGCGTCGCTACGGCGACGCAGCTGCGCGGCGCACCACCCTCGAGGGGCCGTGGCCGTCGGTGAGAGCGCTCGTGGTTGGTTCCGCCAACGTAGAGGGTCTGCCCGTGGTGCTGAGCGAGTTCGGTGGAGTGGCGTTCTCCGCCACCGCCGATGACGACTGGCACGGCTACAGCGACGCCGGCGATCCGAAGGACCTCCTGGAGCGCCTCGGCGACCTGTTCGGCGCCCTGGAGCGCTGCGAGGGCCTAGCCGGGTTCTGCTACACCCAGCTCAGCGACACCGAGCAGGAGTCCAACGGCCTGACCTGGCCCGACCGCAACCCCAAGCTGGCCGCCGAGGATATCGCCGCCCTGGTCAGCGGCCACCGCCTTTCCTAGAAGCTCGGGTTGCGGACGGTTGTGCCGTCGGACCCGAGCGAGGTCGGTCGCTCGGCGCCGGGGGAGCCGGCGGAGCGTCTTGTACGATCGCCCCCCGGAGCGCCGGAGGCGCGGACGCGGAACGTGCGCGGCGGAGGGCAGGACCGGTGGTCACCGAGACGGCGAGGGGGCAGGCGGCTCTTCCCGACGCGCCGGACGACGCGGTGCAAGCGTCTCGTGGGCTCACGAGATCTCTGGCGATCGCCGGCCTCGCCCTTTTAGGCATCGTCGGGGCGGTCCTTCGTATCTGGGCGATCGGTCGCGCCCCGCTCATCTCGGACGAGGCCGTCGTCGGCCTGATGGCCCAGCAGATACTGCACGGGCATTTCTCCGCGTTCTACTGGGGCCAGCCCTACGGCGGCGGCGAGCCGTACGTCGTGGCACTCGTGTTCGCGATTGCCGGCCAGTCCACCTTCACCCTCGAGCTGACTCCGGTCCTGCTCGACGTGGTCGCGGTCGTGCTCACCTGGCGGATCGGCAGGAGGCTCTTCACCCCTTCGGTCGGCGTGGCCGCCGCCGCGCTGTTCTGGATCTGGCCCGAGGCGTACCTCACCGAGTCCACGTTCGAGTACGGCTTCCGGTGGTTCACGCTCTGCTGCGGCCTTGGCCTGTTCCTCCTGGCCCTGCGGCTGGCGGACCCGGAGCGCCCGGTGAGCCGTCGACGCTTGATCGAGTGGGGAGCCTTCGGTCTGCTGACGGGGCTCGGATGGTGGAGCTCGCCGGAGATCGCCTACTTCGCGATTCCCTCGGCCGTCCTGCTCGGCTGGCGCCTGCGGGGTTCGGGCCGCCGTCCCCGCCCCCTCGAGCTCGGGCTCTCGGGCACCTTCGCGATCATCGGATCGCTGCCGTGGTGGTGGGCGAACCTCCAGCGAGGATTCAGCTCACTGCACGCCGGCCAGCAGGGGAAGGGCTCCTACCTCCTGCACCTGCGGGTGCTCGGCGTCCACGTCCTTCCGATCGTGCTCGGCGTCCACTTGCGAGCGCCAGGAGGCTGGACGCTCGGCGCGATCGCCGGTGTTCTCGCCTACGTCCTGCTTCTCGCCGGTGGGCTGCTCTGGCTCGTCGTGTTCTGGCGCCGGCGACGCGCCCTCGTGCTCGTGGGCTTCCTCGTCGCCTTTCCGTTCCTCTATGCCATCTCCGCGTCGGCTTGGTACTACGGCGACGCCCGGTACGCCATCTTCCTCGCACCGATGGCGTGCCTGATTGCCGCCTCCGGAGCGGAGGCCATGGCGGTCTGGCTCGCCGGCCGGTCTCGTGCCAAGTCTTCTTCCGACGCCGCGAGCGCCCCGCCCCCCGGCGCCCGCTCGCTTCGCCGCGCCCGGCTCGCCGCCTCCGTCGTCATGCTTCTCGCTGGCCTCGGGCTAACCCTCGGAGCGGTCGCGCGCGTCGGCCCCTACGTGCCCGTGTCGGGGGTCCGCTCCTCGCCCCGGGCGACGTGGTGGTCGTGGCGTTCGGACCCCGTCGGCTTCGTGCGCAATCTCGCCGACTCGCTCTCGAGCGCCGGGGTGCACGACGTCTACGCGGGGTACTGGACCGCCTACGTGCTCGGCTTCGAGTCGGTCGGACGCCTCGATGTCACTCCCCTCGGACGGACCTACGCCCGGTACCGGCCGCTGCTCGCGACCGTGGAGCGCTCCCCCCATCCCGCGTGGCTTTTCGCCCGGCCGAGCGCCGTGGCGGCCCTCAGCGAGCTGACCGGCTCGTCGGTGCTCGACCCCGGCTGCGCCGCGCTGACCGATCCGTGCCTGCAGCCGGGAACCTTCGAGGGCTGGCTGCGGTCGCACAAGATCGCTTTTCACACCCTTTCGCTCGGCGATTACGAGGCGGTCATCCCCGAGCGCTCGGTGTCGCCCGAGCCGGTGCTCCGCCATTTCGGTCTGCGTCCGTAGCGGCTCGCCGCAGGCGTACAGCGTCTCGTTCGCCAATTCCCACTGACGCGCCAGAGGCCGGAGGTGGCCGGCCGCTAGGGTTGATGCGCCGGAACCGGGGCCGATGCGCCCTGGATGGAGGAGGACGATGGGCTTCGATCTGCGGGAGGTTCTGAACGCACGGCGCGGGGAGAACTTCCAGCTCTACTCCCGCAACATCAATCCCCAGCTCGTCCGCGTCCTGCGCTCCATCGGCTTCGACCGTTTCTACGAGCGCGGAGAGGGCGCCTACCTCTACGACCGGGACGGCGAGCGCTACCTGGACTTCCTCGCCGGCTTCGGCACCTTCGCACTGGGCCGCGCCCACCCCGTGCTGAAGAAGGCACTTCACGACGCGATCGACGCCGACCTTCCCAACCTGGTGCAGATGGACGCGGCACTGCTCCCCGGGGTGCTTGCCGAGGAGTTGCTGCGACGGTGCCACTCCGGCATGGGCCGGGTCTTCTTCACCAACTCGGGCACCGAGGCGGTCGAGGCGGCGCTTAAGTTCGTGCGCTCGGCCACCCGCCGCTCCCGGGTGCTTGACTGCGACCACGCGTTCCACGGGCTGACCTACGGTTCGCTCTCCTTGAACGGGGGCAGCGACTTCCGCAAGGGATTCGGGCCGCTGCTGCCTGGCTTCGACCAAGTGCGTTTCGGCGACGCCGAGGCGCTCGAGCGGGCGCTTTCCAGTCGCGATGTCGCCGCGCTCGTGATCGAGCCGATCCAGGGAAAGGGCGTGAACATCGCCACCCAGGCGTACTGGGACTCGGTGCAGGAGCTGTGCCGACGCTACGGAACCCTGCTCGTCGTGGACGAGGTCCAGACCGGTCTCGGGCGAACGGGGCGGCTGTGGGCGCACGAGCACTACGGCCTCGTGCCCGACGTGATCACGGTGTCCAAGGCTCTGTCGGGCGGCTTCGTGCCGGTCGGAGCGATGATCTGCTCCGAGCGCGTCGCGAACACCGTCTACTCGTCGATGGAGCGGGCGATGGTCCACTCCTCGACCTTCAAGAACAACCAGCTGGCGATGGTGGCCGGGTTGGCGACCCTGCAGACCATCGACGACGAGGGGCTGGTCGACCGGGCCCGCCTCACCGGTCTGGCCTTCGAGAAGGCGCTAGCTCCCCTCGTCGACCGCTACGAGCTGCTCCACGAGGTCCGTGGCAAGGGACTGATGATCGGCCTCGTCTTCGGCCGGCCCGAGTCGCTGCGCCTGCGTGCCCGCTTCCTCGCGCTCGAGGCCGCGCACACCGGCCTGTTCTCCCAGACGATCGTCGTCCCGCTCTTCGAGCGCCACCGCATCCTCACGCAGGTGGCCGGTGACGGGATGAACGTCGTGAAGATCCTGCCGCCCCTCATCTGCGGCCAAGAAGAGGTGGATGCCTTCGTGGCCGCACTCGACGATGTACTGGAGGACGCCCACCGGGGTTCCTCGCTGGTGTGGGGCTTCGCCCGGACGCTGGCGAGAGCGTCGGTCCAGCGCGACCGCTGAGGCTTCCCATGCGCCGAAGGCAGCCGAGCTGCGCCGCGGGCGCCGACCGGCCACGCCCGTGTTCTCGCATCGCTGTTGGCGGCGCCATCGCCGTGATCGCGCTCGTCGCCGCGGCGTGCGGGTCGTCGTCTCCCGCGGCGAGCACCTCGAGCCTCGCCTCCACCACGACCACGACGACCAGCACCACGACGACCAGCGCCACGACGACCAGCACCACGACGACCAGCACCAGCACGACGACGACGACGCTGCCGAAGACGACGAGCGTGCCCGGCTCGGGAGTGAGCACGGCTGCTTCCGCCCATTCCTTCGGAGCGGTCGAGCGCGTGCACGTCGTTCCCGTGCCGGACGGCCAGGCGGCGCCTCCGCCAGCGCCGTTCGGGTCGGCGGCGGCGGCGAACGCCCTCGTGGTCGCCTACCACCAGGTCGGCTCCGGCCCCGACTTGTTGCTCGTGATGGGCCAGCGCGGATCGATGTCGTGGTGGGACCCCCAGTTCATCCAGAGCCTCAGCCAGCACTACCGGGTCACCTTCTTCGACCTGCCCGGGGTGGGCTACTCCGAGGACGACCCGGCGGCCAACTCGGTGGAGTCGCTCGCGGACGTCACGGCGGGTCTTTCCGCCGCGCTCGGCCTGACCCAGCCCGTGGTGCTCGGCTGGGGCCTTGGAGGTGAGGTCGCGCTGGCGCTCGCCGAGCGCCACCCCGCGCTCGCCTCCAAGCTGGTCCTCGTCGAGGCCTCGGCGGGCGGCAACGCCTCAGTGCCCCCGATCCCCGCCGTCGCCAAGAGCCTCGCGGATCCCGCGCTGACCTTGACGCAGGTGTCCTCGCTCCTGTTTCCGAGCACGGCGACCGCCGCTCGGGCGAGCTGGATGGCGCAGGTCGCCGCGCAGCCCCCCGACGACGTGACTGCGGCGGCGGTGCGCCGGGTGGCTGCCATCCAAGCCTCCTACTACGCACACGACGCCTCGGTCTCGTCCGACATCGCCTTGGTGCGGATCCCGGCCCTCGTCGTCACCGGGACCGCCGACCAGATCGTTCCGCCGGCCAACTCGGTGGCACTCGTGGAGGGCCTCACCAAGGTGCGCCAACTCGTGCTGAAAGGCGCCGGTTATGCCGGGATCTTCCAGCAGAGCACGAAGACGATCAACGCCCTCGAGGCGTTCACCGGCTGAGAGAGCGATGGCCGGCCCCGACGACCTGGTGGTGAGCCGGAGCTGCGTGATACCCGCAGAAGAGCTGTCCTGGCGCTTCAGCGGGAGCGGCGGTCCGGGCGGCCAGCATGCGAACACGTCGAACACTCGCGTCGAGCTCCGCTTCGACGTCGCTGGTTCCCCGAGCCTCGGGCCCATCCAGCGGTCCCGCCTGCTCGAACACCTCGGTCCAGTGGCCCGGGTGGTGGTGTCCGACGAGCGATCCCAGGCG
Organism: Acidimicrobiaceae bacterium; assembly: GCA_025463965.1. Lineage (GTDB taxonomy): Bacteria > Actinomycetota > Acidimicrobiia > Acidimicrobiales > Bog-793 > JAODBN01. The sequence goes on along the minus strand of JAODBN010000108.1, from coordinate 646 downwards.
CGAAATCGAGAGCTCGCCCGCAAGCGTCTGGCCGAGCGGATCGCAGACGCGCTTCGGCCGGTCCCCACGCGCCGGCCGACGAGGCCCACCCGTTCGAGCAAAGAGCGCCGACTCCAGGCCAAGCGCCAGCAGTCGGCGCGAAAGCGGGACCGCTCGGACCGGCGGGGCGACGAGTAGCGCGCATCGCGGCTCGGCGACGGATCTCTCCACTGGCGCGCGCTGCCGCACTGTTCTGGCGTAATCCGTGCACGATGCGTAACTGCGCTTCGCACGGGACCGCGTGCCGTTTGCCAGGCACCCGGACAAGTCCTCGCACCACGGCGAGTCGTTACGCCGCCGCCGCGCAGTCGCGAGCGGCTGGTGAGGACGAGGCGCGGTGGGCCTGTCGTGCCCGCGCCAGTCCGGTGATGGCGACGGACGCGACGACGAGGTGGATGGTGACGAGGCCGACGGCGGCGGCCGTCGTCGTGGCGAAGGCGATCGGCAGGCCCAGTGACATCAAGAAGGCGAGCACGGCGGCGGTGATCCAGATCCTCCGGGGATGTGACGTCCTCGTCTCCAGTGCGGCGAGGAGCCCCCAGCCAAGGAGGGTGGCAACGGAGGCGGCGCCCATGGTCGTGCCGAGGGCGACGGTCGCGACCGAGGA
>JAODBN010000021.1 GCA_025463965.1 Acidimicrobiaceae bacterium | reverse complement strand
TCGGTCATCCGTGGGTGACCCGACGAACGACGAACGAGCAGATGTCGGCGGACATCATTCCAGCAGACATTCTCGCCGGCACCGCTTGGCTCTTCTCGCGCCCCGAGTTCGACCAACAGCTCGACTTCCTCGTCGTCGACGAGGCGGGGCAGCTTTCGCTCGCCAACGTCGTCGCCGTCGGGACCTCCGCGCGCAACCTCCTACTGGTCGGCGATCCCCGTCAACTCGCGCAGCCGTCGCTTGGCACCCATCCACCGGGCGCCGACAGCTCGGCCCTCGGCCACGTGCTCGGCGATGCGGAGACCATCCCGGCGGACCGCGGGATCTTTCTCGACACGACGCACCGGTTGCACCCGTCGATCACGAGGTTCATCTCGGAGATCGTCTATGACGGTCGCCTGGAGTCCGAGCCGGGCTGTGAGCGCCGGGCGGTCTCGGGAGGTGGCCCGCTGTCGGGGTCGGGTCTGCGCTTCGTGCCCGTCGAGCACCGCGGGAATCGGACGTCGTCGCTCGAGGAAGTCGCAGTAGTCAAGCGGTGCGTCGAGCAGCTGGTCGGCCGCACCTGGACCGAGCGCGGCGGCGCGCCGCGACCGCTCGATCTCGACGACATCCTCGTCGTGGCTCCCTACAACGCTCAAGTCAACCTCCTGCGGTCGGCTCTCCCTCCAGGCGTCCGGGTCGGGACCGTCGACAGGTTCCAAGGCCAAGAGGCGCCCGTCGTCATCATCTCGCTCGCCGCGTCGAGCGCCGAGGACGTCCCACGCGGCATGGAGTTCCTCTACAGCCTGAACCGTCTGAACGTCGCCGTCTCGCGCGCCATGGGTCTCGCCGTCCTCGTGTGTGCACCCGCGCTGCTCGCAGCGCCGTGCAACAGCGTCGAGCAGCTGCGTCTCGTGAACGCACTCTGTCGCTACGTGGAGCTGGCAGAGACCGTCGAGGTGCGGTAGCCAGGCCAGGTGGGAGCCCACAGCCGGCGAGGAGGCCGTCCAGTCCTCATCTCCCTCGCCGCGAGCGGTCGCCGGGCGGCCTGTCCGTACACGCGTAACGGCAGCGACGTTCCGGAACCAGGGGAGTGGGCCGTCACAGGGCCGCTGTAACGTCCTCCGTGGGGGTCACGTCGGTGATCCTCCTTCTGATCGCCAGCTCTGGGACGCCTCGGGAGTTCCGGCGTGGTCGCTCGCCCCTGCCATGGGGCCGCCGCCGTGTATCGCACCGTGCCAGAAACTGGTCCTCGAACGGCAGGCCCTGACGTGCACTCGCTGTGCTCGGGGCTGATCTTCTCGGCCTCTCTCGCCTCCAAGGTGCATCGCATCAGCACCACATGGAGGGACCATGACAGCCAGGAACAATCACCCGGAGCTCATCGTGCAGTTGACGGCAGGGATCAGCAATCTCGCGTCGTCTGACGATTGGCAGCGCTATCTCGACGTCCAGAGCCGCTTCTACCGCTACAGCTTCAACAACGTGCTCCTGATCGTTGCCCAGTGCGCCGAGGCGACCCGGGTCGCAGGCTTCAACGCCTGGCGGAAGATGAACCGCTTCGTCCGCAAGGGCGAGAAGGCCATCTGGATCATCGCCCCGATGGTCTACAAGAACGCCGACGCCGAGGATGCCAAGGCCGATCGGCTGATCCGTGGCTTCAAGTTCGTCCCCGTGTTCGACGTCACCCAGACCGTCGGCGAAGATCTGCCGTCTATTTGCGATCGGATCGAAGGCGACGACCCCGCCGGGAACTATGCCCAGCACGTGGCCGTCGCTCACTCCATCGGCTTCACAGTCGAGGACCACGAGTTCAGTGGTTCCGCGAACGGAGACTGTACGTACGACCTACACCGCATCCGGGTGGAGGCGACCAACTCAGCCGCGCAACGGGTGAAGACCCTCGTCCACGAGATCACCCACGCCCTGCTCCACCGAGGTCACAACGACCGAGCACGTGCCGAACTGGAGGCAGAGTCCACGGCCTACGTCGTCTGCCAGGCCCTCGGGATTGACTCCGGCGACTACTCCTTCGGCTACGTGGCCTCATGGGCCGGTGGCGGCGAGCACGCCATCGCTGGGATCAAGGCGTCGTGCGAGCACATCCAGAAGAGCGTCGCAACCATCCTGCAGGCTTTCGAACCGACAGTCGGGGAGGAGCAGGTGGCGTGAGCCATCGCCCCCTCGCCAGAGGATGCCGCGTTTAAATGAGGCATCGATACCCCCCCGTCCTTGATGAGCGCGCGCCTGGCGTTACGCTCGAAGAGGTCGTCACCGTGACAGAGCCCCCACTCCTCGCTGACGCCAAGACACTCGTGAGCATCGATGCCCCGCAGTGAGTCCTCCCGGGCCCTGGTGTCGGCGCGACCGGTCCCCCGTGGCGGCCGACGAGTGCTCTCGTCAGCGCGACGCGTTGCATGTCACGCCTTCCGGAGATCGCGTTGCAGCGGATCATGAGTCTGTCAACGACGGGGAATTGAGGCTCTCCTGACCGATCCGTGGGTCGACCGTGGGTGCCTGAGTAACCCATCCGCGAGTGCACCCCGCTTGCCTCCTAGCTTTCGAGCTGTCTGACGGTTCGAAAAC
>JAODBN010000005.1 GCA_025463965.1 Acidimicrobiaceae bacterium | reverse complement strand
GCTCATGTGGGGGAACAGCGCGTAGTTCTGAAAGACCAAGGCCAGGTTGCGGTCCTTCGGCATGACGTTGTTCATCGCTCGCCCACCGATGCGCACGACCCCGTGCGTCGGTGCCTCGAAGCCGGCGAGCATTCGTAGCGTCGTCGTCTTACCGCACCCGGATGGACCCACCACCACGAGGAACTCGCCGTCTTCGACCTCGAGATCGAGGTCGTACACGGCCGCTCGGTCCTTTCCCTTGAAGAGCTTGGTAATGCCCTCTAAGACGATCTTGGCCACACCGGCTCCTTCAGTCGTTGGACCGTCCATCTCGAGACGTTCATTGCATTAGCCCTTCACCCCGCCGGCGAAGGCGAAGCCGCCGTTCAACCAGCGCGAACAGATGAGGTAGAGAACGACGACCGGAACGGAGAACAAGATTCCGTACGCGGCGAGGGGCCCGTACTGGACGATCCCGTTCGCGCTCATGAATTGATAGATCCCGACCGCGCCGGGTTGGTTGCCGGGGTTGGCGTCGAGCACGAGCGGGATGAGAAAGGCGCCCCACGAATTGATGAAGGTCAGGATCGCTGCGACCATGATCCCCGGAAGCGAGAGCGGGATCACGATCTTCCAGAGGATGCGCATCTCGGACGAGCCCTCGATCGCCGCAGCCTCCTCGAACTCCTTCGGCACCTGGTCGATGAAGTTCTTGAGGAGCCAGATCGCGAACGGTATGGAGGTCGCCGACAGCACGAGCGAGGTGTAAAACGGCGAGTTAGCCCATCCGAGGTGCACGAATATCTCATAGAGCGGGATGAGCAGCAGGGTCACCGGGAGTCCGGTGAGAAACAGGATGCCGAGTAGCACCGTCGCCTTGAAGGGGACCCGTCGTCGGGACAGTGCGTAGGCAGCGAGCGTGGAGACGCCGGTGGCGACCACCGTCGAGACGACCGCCAGATACAGGCTGTTCTTGATCGCACCTCCCGCTCCCGCGGCGATCGCGGCACGGAAGTTGGCAAGCGACCAGGCCGGCGCGCTGAGCCCCTGGGTTGCGTTCGGGTTCAACGCCGAGTCGATCAGCCAGATGATCGGCAGCAAGAAGATGATCCCCAGCACGGCGAGCACCGTGTTGATGACGAGCTTGTTGACGCGCGCCCGCCTGAGCTGGTTCGGGACGACCTCCTGCGTTCTGTCCTCGACGACGCTCAGCGGAACGGAGATCTCGCCTGTGCTCATCTGAACGTCACTCCCTTCACCGCTCGTCGGTCCGAGTTCATGATCAGCTCGCCTTTCTGAGTTCCGGGCGCAGCTGGCGGACGTAGACGATCGAGAGAAGAGCGCCGATGACGATCAGCGCGAGCGCGATCGTCGTCCCATAGCCGAGGGCATTGAACTGGAACGCCTCGATGTACATGTACACCGGGAGGATCGCAGTCTGGTTGCCCGGTCCGCCCTGGGTCATCGCATAGATGAGGGTGAAGTCCGAGATCGTCCCGATGGTGATCAGGAGCATGTTGGTCATGATCGTCGGACGCATGATGGGCAGGGTCACCCGGAACAGACGACGCCAGTAACCGGCACCTTCGAGCTGAGCGGCCTCGTCGACCTCCTCCGGGACGTTCCGCAGCCCGGCACTGAGAATCAGCATCGAGAAGGCGGTCCCGCGCCAGGCATTTGCGATGGAGACGATGAGGAGCGGAGCGGTTGAAAGAAGATCGTTCGACGGGTTACCGATGATCTCACTGAGCAAGCCGCCCGACTGCCCGAACGCGTACCAGATGAAGGCGACGCCGATCTCGGGCAAGACCCAGGCGAGGATCACGATGGATCCCACCGTCGCACGGACCGAGATGTGGGCCCGCTGCCCGAGGAGAGCGAGCGCCAGACCGATCAACGTCTGGGCGATGATCCCCGAACCGATCACGAAGATGAGCGTGATCTTCACCGACGACCAGAAGACCGGGTCGTGGATCAGCCTGTTGAGGTTTGCAGCCCCCGTGAAGGAGAAGTGCTGGGCGTTCGGCCCGAGCAGCTGAAGGTTGGTGAACCCGAGATAGACGGCGTACCCCGTCGGGATGAGGAACAGCCCGATCAGCAAGATCGCGGCCGGAGACAGCCAGGCGACCGTTGTCGCCCGGAAACGCTCACGATCCTCGGGCGCCTTCGGCGCCTCGACTGGCTCCTCTGGAGCCTCGAGTAGTGCGGTCATGCTGCCTCCCCGATCCCACGCGGGTTGTCGTGCACCTGCCTACCGATCATCCCAAGCTCCAAGCGAGCCCCCCTCGGACGTCGATGTCGCGGGCGATGCGGCCCCTTGAACAGATGTTCATCGGGGGAGCACTTAGTTCGATTGTACGTAGCTGCGCCCCCTGTGTTCAAGGGGTGCACGGCCGGTTCACTCGTGGTTCACATTTCTCGTGTCAGCGACCACGCTGCGCGACCAACAGCTAGGAGATGTCCTCCTGTCCGAGCACCCAGTCGATCGCGCCGCGCAGGTGCTGTAAGTAGTTGCCGTCCTCATAGGCGCTGAGGAAGTGACCGAGCACGGTGTAGAAGGTGCGCGTCGGTCCACGTTCGATGCACCACGCGATCGGAAGAACAGAGTTCTCCGGGCCGGCCTTGGTTCCCATCTCTACGCCAAGGAGCACCCGGGCATCGGGAGACAGCCCTCGGAACAGGTAGAGCTCTTCTTTCACCTTCCACGGAGACGGCAGATGTGCGGTCGCCGGATGGGCGGCGTCGAGCACCGTGATCGGCAGGTCACCGGTCACCGGGTGGCCGTCGAACCGAGCGCCGAGCAGCTCGCCGAAGGCAGGCCACCCGTATGCGGAGTCGGTGGCGGCGTGAACGCCGACGACCCCGAGGGAGCCGTCCGCGACACGCTGCTCGATATGGCTGCGCTGCTCGCGGCTCCACGGAGTCTCTCCTATCGTGAAGAGCACGAGGACACGGGCCTCGCTCAACAGCTCGACCGACGCGTCGCCGACTCGCGAGACGCTTCGAAAGCCGAGACCGCAGAGCCCGGCGATCTCCTCGAAGGCGACCGCCGCGGAACCGAGCGACTGGTGGACACCCGCCGGTGAACGCGTCCCGTCGGGCGCGAGGTAGGGCGAGACGTCCGAAAGATAGAGAAGATCGCCCACGCCGCCCCCCTCAGTCGTGCGACAGCGCGACGACGGCGATCTCGATGAGGATCCCCTTCAGCACCGCGCCTGTCGTCGCCCGCGCCGGATAGGGGGGCGTCAGGAGCGAACGGTACGTGGCATCGAACGCCGCCCAGTCGCGCTGGAGCTCGGCGAGGTACACCGTGGCGTTCACGATGTCCGAGAGATCGCTGCCCGCGGCGTTCAGCGTGGTCCGGATGTTCTCCATCGTCAGGATGGTCTGCTCTTCGATAGTGGTTCCCTCGATCACCCGCGTCTTGGGGTCGTAAGGACCAACGCCAGCGAGGAACAAGAAGCCGTTAGCGCGGATGGCTTGTGAGTAGCCGCCCGAGGGTGCGGGGCTCGTCGTCACGCTGATCTCTTCGAGTGTCACGGTGCTCCTTCGTTCGCAATGCCAGTGTTTACAGGGATACGCTCCGGAGATGCCCGGAACGAATGATTCATCTGCCGCGATCAAAGATCAACTGTTGAGCCTCGGGGCCGCCACCCTGGGTGAGAGCGGGGGGGTCCCACTGCACCCGCGGATCCGCCCCGTATGGTCCGGCGCCGCGGTCGCTGCCCCCGCGTACACGGTTGCGTGCGCAGCGGGCGACAACCTCGCGATCCACGCCGGCCTGACCCGAGCACCGCGCGGATGTGTGCTGGCGGTGTCGGTCGGTGACGAGACACAACGGGGGTACTGGGGCGAGGTGCTGACGACAGCGGCGGAAACCGCCGGCGTCGTCGGGCTCATCATCGACGGCACGGTACGCGACACCGCCGCCCTCGGGCAGCACGGCTTCCCGGTCTTCGCTCGAGGAGTCGGGTTGCGTGGTGCTTCGAAGAACGGGCCGGGGTCGACCGGCGGCGAGATCGTTATCGGAGGGGTCATCGTTGCCTCGGGCGACTGGCTCGTCGCGGACGCGGACGGCGTGGTGGCCATCGGTGCCTCCTCGCTGAGCGCTTGCTTGGCGACCGGCACCGGGCGGGCGACCAAGGAACAGCAGTTCTTCCAAGAGCTCCGCAACGGAGCCACAACTCCTGACCTGCTGGGTCTGGACGTCAGCTCCATCGACAGCCTCTGACCACAGAGCCTGCGGCCGGGACCACCCCGGGCTCGAGCGGATCTCGCGCACCGGCGTAGCTCAATGCGTCGTGTAATTGATCTCGCCGGCTTCCGGAGCCGCTATCGCGAAGCAAAAGCACCGGATCGGCGCGTAGGGGCTCGTTGCGATGAGACTGTGGACCACATCCGGCGGGATGTAGACAAGGTCGCCTTGGGAGATCTCGCGCTCCTCGTCGCCGACGACCATCATCCCGTGGCCGTAGAGCACGTAATAGAACTCGTGGGTCGGATGGGTGTGTGGATCGACCTTGCCGCCGCCGGTGATCTCGAACTCGTTCACGAGCTCCAGCGAGCCGCCCTTGGTGAGCTCGCGCATCGTGCCGGGCGCCGCCAAGTACCACACCGGCGTGGTCCCGTTGTGCTCGACGATCGGCTTCACGGTGGAGATGTTCCGGACGTCCATTGCCACTCCTTTTTCGAGAACCTCGGCCTATGACGAGAACTGCGGCAGGTATCGCTCGTTGACTTTGAGCATCTCCTCGGTGAGTGCGGCGATCTCGCGTGGTTCGAGCGTCGCGTCGAGGAGCGGGTCGGCGGTCATCGCCTGCAAGAGCAAGGAACGGTCACCGCTCAGCGCAGCCTCTGCGGTCAGCTCCTCGACGAGCGCGTGCTCGCCGAGCACGGCAGCAAGACCCCCCGGGAGGCGCCCGATACCGACGGGGTGGACGCCTTCGGCGTTGACCACGGCCGGGACCTCCACCGCGACCGAGCCCGGCAGGTTAGGCACCAGGCCCTCGTTCATCACATTGACGATGAAGCGCGCGCCGAGATTCTCGACGATGGACTCCATGACCTCGACCACCACGATGCCCTTGTCCTCCGGCCCGTGCGGCAAGTCGGAAAGGTGATGCGGTCCGGAGTCCGCCGACCAGGCCGCCGCCACTTTCTCCCAGCTGCGAATGCGGTCCTGTTGGGCGTCCATGTCATAGATGCGCCTTCCATAGCGCATGGCCAAGCCCTGCGCCCGCCCGGAGTACGGCTCCTCGAGCCGCTGCAGCTGGGGGAAGAATTCGATCCAGTGAGCCGAACAGTACGGCACGGTCCCGAAGGTGTCGATGGCCCACTTCACGATGGGGTCCTCGGTCCGCTCGCGCACGAGCGGGATCGCGTCCCGACCGTCGCGCAGCATCAACGAGAAGATCCCTGTGCAGTGGTTGATCCCACCAACACGCATCGGCAGCACGACCTCGCGCTCGTCCACCCCGATGAGGTCGGCGAGCCAGCTCGCCATGTACGGCCACGGTGAGCAGGAGCACAGTGACAGGGAGCGGACAGAGGACGACCTCGCCATGGCAATGGCGTTCGCGCTCGCAGGGTTGGTGTAATTGAGCACGATCGCCCCCGGGGAGAGCTCTTCGAGCTCGCTCGCCACGGCGGCCACGATCGGCGTGTTGCGCATGGACCGGAAGATGCCGCCTGGGCCGATCGAATCAGCGATGTGCATGAAGACGCCGTACTTGGCGGGTATCTCGATGTCGGTGGCCCATGCCGGCATCCCGCCAACCGAAATCGCCACGATCGCGAAGTCGACGCCCCTTAGCGCCTCGGCCCTGTCGGTCGTCGAGGTCACCATGAGCTTGCGGTGCTCTGCCTCGGCGAGCTCTGCCGCGAGTTTCTCCATCACCGTCACGCGCTGTTGGTCGACGTCCATGAGGCGCAGCTCTGCGCCGTCAAAGCAAGGGATCTCCAAGAGGCGGCGCACGAGTCCGGGGACGAACATGCTGCTTCCCCCGCCGATGACTGCAATCTTGACCGACATAGGAATCCTTTCTTCGATCTGGCTGCTCGGATCGCGCTGCCAGGCGCTGTCGCACCCGGGGCTTCGGCTGGCGCCTCAGACCCGCATGAAGCGTGCCTCCCAGTGCTTTCGGACTTCCGGATTGCGGACCGGCAACTCGCTCCAGTCCAGCTCGGCGTCGTAGATTCCCCGCACCCCCGAGAGGATGATCTCCGACTGAACATCGGCCACCTCGAACGCGGCGCCGGCGAGGTGAGGGGTGAGCGTCAAGCGAGGGACTCCGAGGAGCCTGCTCGAACGGGGGATCGGCTCGTCGGGAAAGACGTCGAGCGCAGCGCCGCCGAGGTGCCCGGACTCCAGCGCGTCGACGAGCGCGTCGTGATCAAGCACGGTCGCCCGGGCGGTGTTGATCAGGTAGCTCCCCGGCTTCATTCGTGCCAGCTCGGCCCTGCCGATGATGACTGACGCGCTGCGCGCGTGGAGCGTGATGACGTCGGCGCGCTCCAGAGCCTCTTCCAACGAGAACGGGGAAAAGCCTCGCGCTGAGATTTCCTCGGGCGGCACCATGGGATCGACGACCCCCACCTCGGCAACGAGCCCAGCGAAGCGGCGCGCTGTCGCCCTGCCCACAGCGCCGAATCCGACGACGACGACGGTGAGCCGGGAGAGCTGGTGGCCCTTGTAGGTCACGTAAGGAATGGGCATCTCGGGGTCGTCGGGGCGCCAGATGACGTCACCGCTCGCCCGGTTCACACCCTTGGCCGCCGTGGCGCTGGTGAGCTCGTTCGAGACGATCGCGTGGTGGGCGATCGCGATGTTGCGCAGGGCGGCCAAGCAGAGTCCGAGGCTGAAGTCTGCGACCGCCTCGGCATTGCGTCCGGGCGTGTGCAGGACCGCGACCCCGAGCGCATTGGCCGCTTCCAGATCGACGTTGACCGGCTCGGAGCGCAGGCACGCCACGACCTCGAGGTTGTCGAGCTGGGCGAGCATGTCTTGTGCCACCGGCTCGGCTTCGATGAAGACCGCACCGACCTGGGCGCGTTCTGCGGCGCTCATGGCGGCGATCTCTGACGCGACGCTGGCCACCTGACGCAGCTGCCAGCCACGCTCGTCTTCCACCGCGGCGGCAGTCTCGCCGGTGAGCTTCGCGCTAACGAGTGCGAGCATCGCCCACCAGCTGGCCGTCTTCAAGCTCGAGCTGCAGCGCCCGGTAGAGGCGCTCGTAGCCCGCGCAGCCTTCCGCGTAGTCGTCGGTCGATCGACTCTCGTAGACGAGCGTGTCCTTGGCGTCTGCTTCGGCGAGGACTTCGCTGCCCGCGACGAGCGCCGCGCCGGCGAGTCCGGCAACCTGGTCGAGCGGGCGCACCCTGATCTCGTGTCCGGTGACGTCGGCCAGCAGCTGGCACCAAATGGCACTCGTGCTCATCCCACCGGTGGCAACGGCGAAGGGTGGTTTCGAGCCCAGCCGGCCCTCGAGGCAGGCAAGCATGGCCCGTACGGCGAAGCAGCTCCCCGCGACCGCGGCCGTGAGGACGTCAGCTCCGGTGTGGGTCTCGCGCAGTCCCACCACTGTCGGCGCGAGCATGCGGGACCACCCGTCGGGCCCGAAGAAGGGGTTCCCGATCAACACGGTGAGCGGAACCCCCGACCGCTCGAGCACCGCGAAGCCGCGTGCGACGAGTTCCGCCTCGAGGCGGGCTCCTGACAGCGCCGCCAGCCCGGCGAGCTGGGCCAGCATCCCGCCCATGGCTCCCGCGTTGCTCTCGAGCACCCACTGGCCCTCGAGCACGCCTTGGCTGATGAGAAGCGGGAAGCATTCTCCGGCTGAGGGCAGCTCGGGAATCGCTACCTGGGTCGGCCCAGTCGTGCCCGCGACGACGATCGGAACCGACTTGTTGCTGAAGCCAGTCGACAGCGCCGAGAGGTGCGTGTCTCCACCGCCGAGGTGCACCGGGAGGCCTGCGGGAAGACCAGCTGTCTCGGCGACGTCTCGGCGCATCCCCTCGGCCCGCGAGCCCCCGGCTCGCACCTCGGGAAAGCGAGCGAGCGGGACGTCGAGCGCTCCCAGCAGCTCTGCCGACCAGGTCCCGTGGGAGACATCGAGCATCTGGCTCATCGCTGCGGAGGACGGCTCGCTCAACTTGGACCCGGAGAGGCGGAACACGATCCAGTCGTGCAGCTGCAGCACCGTGGAGGTCGCGGCCCACGCGTCCGGCCACGACTCGCGCACCCACAGCAGCTTCGGCAGCCCGAACTCGGGCGCAGCCCATTGACCTGTCACCTCGTAGAGGGATTGCGCTCCGATCGCTCCTTCGACCTCGGCGACCTGGCGCAGCGCCCGCCGGTCCTTGTTCAACAGCGCCGGGGCAGTCGGCTCGCCCGCCTCGTCGACGAGCACGAACGGCATCCGAACGGCGCCGACCGTCACGCCGAGGTAGTCCTTTCCGTCGACCTCAGACTCCAGCACCACGCTTTTCAGCGCCCGGAGGCTCGACACCCACCATGCTTCGGGATCGAACTGTCCCGCCTCGTCAGAGATGGGGTACATCGAAGTCGTCGAGGCGAGCACCGCGCGCCTCGAGACGTCGTACGCCGTCGCTTTCGCGGCGCTGCCGCCGATGTCGAGCGTTACGACGACGCTCGGCTTGCTCATCGCCGCGCGGCGATTACCGGCACCGTCGCTCGCCGGAGCGTAGGCGTTGTCAAACGGGTGTCTTGTTCTCGTACTTGGCCATGACCACCGCCATCTGCTCGTCGGTCAGCACGTTGGGCGTGCCGACCTGGAGAGAGCGGTAGTAGAGGCCGGCGAGCGTCTCGACGACCTCGGCCGCATCGGCCGCCTGCTTCAGGGTCTCCCCCACCGCTACCAGACCGTGGTTGGCGATGAGGACCGCCCGCGAAGGAGCGGGGAAAGCATCGCGCACGTTCTTCGCGAGCTCCTCGGTCCCGTAGGTCGCGTACCCGGCGATCTGGATCTCGGTCGTCCGGAGCGCCGCGATGATGTAGTGAACAGCCGGGATGGTCATCCCCAAGACCGCGAGCGTCGTGGCGTAGGGCGAGTGCGTGTGCACGATCGCGGAGACCTCGGGGCGGCTCTGGTAAACGAGACAGTGCAGTGGCGTCTCCGAGGAGGGCGCCCGAAAACCTTCGCGTACCGCTCCGTCGGGGGCGACAACCACGATGTCGTCTTCTTCGATCCGGTCGTACTCCATGGACGACGGGGTGATGTAGATGTCGCCCGACGCGGTCTTAATGCTCAAGTTGCCCGATGTCTGGCTCAGCAGACCGAGGCCGAGAAGCTTGCGTCCGCAGGCACAAAGGGCGTCACGCTCGCCGGCGCTGTTGGCCCCGTGGCTCCGCTGCGGCGCGCTGCTCACGAGTCCGCCTGCCGTCTGCGCCATGTCCGACCCTGCACGGCTCGCATGGTCAACCTCTCTGCGTTCGAATTCGCGTGAGCAACGTGTGAACATATGTTCACCACTTGAGCGATCTGTCCACATTGTAGGGAGCTGGAGAGCGATGTCAATGCCCGTGCCGTGTGCCCGCGAAAGATGCCGGCCTCGAGACGGCATCGAGCCATGAACAAATGTTCGGACTTCCGTCAATGCGTTCAAGGTGCCAGAGTTGTCCTCAACGGCGAGGAGACAGGCCCCCCTCGCGGGTACGGAGGAGCGTCGATGAACGAGCTCACGATGACCATCTCGGGGCGCGTCGCGCCGAGCGCAGCCTTCTACCCGGTGGAGGACCCAGCGACGAACGCTGTCCTTGCCGAGGCGCCCGAGTGCAGCCCTGAACAGATGGACGAGGCCATGCAAGCCGCCGCCGGGGCCCAGCGCGGCTGGGAATCTGATCGCAAGCTGCGTCAGAGCACGCTCGAGCAGCTGGCCAGCGCGGTCGAGGGGCGGCTCGAAGACCTCGCCGAGGTCATCACCTCCGAGGAGGGAAAGCCCCTTTCCGAGGCCCGTTCCGAAGTCGGTGACGCCGTGAACGATCTGCGCTACTTCGCCTCGCTCGAACTCGCCGACGAGACGGTGCGCGAGGACGAGCACACCGTCGTGCGAGTGGTGCGGCGCCCGATCGGCCCCGTCGCAGCGATCACTCCCTGGAACTTCCCGCTCGGCACCGCGGTGGCCAAGATCGCTCCCGCGCTCGCTGCCGGCTGCACGGTCGTCTTGAAGCCGTCGCCCTATACACCCCTCGCATGCCTGCTGTTCGGCGAGATCGGACGCGGCATCGTTCCCCCGGGCGTGCTCAACGTGCTGAGCGGGGGCAACGAGCTCGGGATGTTGATGACCGAGCACTCCGTGCCCCGGATGGTCAGCTTCACCGGATCGGTCTCGACGGGAAAGAAGATCGCCACCGCCGTCGCGCCCGACCTCAAACGGTTGACCCTCGAGCTCGGCGGCAACGATCCGGCGATCGTGCTCGACGACTTCGACCTCGAGCAGACCGCCGACGGTCTGTTCTCCAACGCATTCGGCAACTGCGGCCAGATCTGCGTCGCGATCAAGCGGGTCTACGTCCCTCGGCGTCGCCATGACGAGCTCGTGTCCGCGCTAGTTGCTCGAGCCGAGGCGGCAAAGGTGGGCGACGGACACCTGGCGGGCACCGACATCGGGCCGTTGTGCAACAAGATGCAGTACGAGCGGGTCGACGAGCTCGTTCGGGACGCCACGAACAGCGGCGGTGAGGTCGTGACCGGGGGTCACCGAGTGGAGGGACCCGGCTACTTCTTCGAGCCGACGGTCGTCGTCGGCCTGACCGACGGCGCCCGACTCGTGGACGAGGAGCAGTTCGGCCCGGCGCTGCCCATCGTCAGCTACGACGACGTCGACGACGCCATCGAACGCGCGAACGCCTCGCATTTCGGCCTCGGGGCATCGATCTGGACAACCGACCCCGAGCGCGGTGCTGGGATCGCCCGGGGGGTGGAGTCCGGCACCGTGTGGGTGAACACCCACCAGGCCGGCGTCCCCGGCCAGCCCTTCGGGGGCCTCAAGTGGAGCGGGATCGGTGTCGAGGGAGGGCGCTGGGGCATGATCGGGTTCACCGAGCTGCAGGCGATCCACGTCGCCCGGGGCTGAACGCTCGACCTCCCTGAGCAGCCGATGCCCCGATTTCTGAACGAGCAACAGCATTCCGTCCTGTCGGCAGTGGTCGATCGGCTCATCCCTCCCGACGACGACCCGGGCGCGAGTGACGCCGGCGTGCCCGACTACATCGACGGCCTGCTGGGCGCATTTACCTATGACCCGCCACACATCTGGGCGGGCGGCCCGTTCTCGGGGCGCTTCGGCGGCGCCAACGGGTTCACGAGCTTCCACCGGCTAACTGCCACTGAAGAGCTCGCGTGGCGCACGCGCATCGAGGGGTCCCTCGGCATCCCCGAGCGCGAGCGGCTCGGGCCCGTCGCGGGCCTCCAGCAACGCTACGCGACGGGCCTCGAAGCGCTCGGTGCCGACTTCACCTCGCTCACCCCACAAGCGCAGGACGAACGGCTTCGCGAGCAGCCCGAGTTCACCGCGCTCGTCTACGAGCACGCCTGCGAGGGAATGTACGGTGCGCCCGAGTACGGGGGGAACCGGGACCTCATCGGTTGGAGCAACATCGACTACCTCGGCGACGTGCAGCCGCGTGGCTACAGCGACGAGGAGGTCAGCCAGCCGTGACCCGTGACTTCGACGCCATCATCGTCGGCTCGGGGCCCGGCGGTTCGACGGTCGCCGACGAGCTGACGAGAGCTGGCATGTCCGTGCTGATCTTGGAGCGCGGCCGGAACCGCCTCATCAACCTGGACGACCCGCACGAGCTCGCAGCCGACTACTCGAGCGACGAGCTGAAGTTCCTCGAGCGCCACTTCCTCGGCCCGGACCCGTGGTTGGAGCCGCGGACCTTCCGCCGCAACGAAGCCGACGGGGATCACGTCCACATCGGCGACGTGAACAACCTGCCCGCCACCGTCGGCGGCGGCGGGGTGCACGCGGACGGCAAGCTGCCGCGCTTTCGCGAGGATGACTTCCGCGTGCTCAGTGAGCTCGGACCGATCGAGGGGACCTCGATCGCCGATTGGCCGATTTCCTACGACGATCTCGAGCAGTGCTACGCCGACGCGGAGCGCCTCATCGGCGTCGCCGGGCTTGCAGGCGCCAATCCCTTCGCCGCCTGGCGCTCCGGCGACTACCCCATGCCCCCCGGCGCTCCGATGTACGGGTCCACGATCACTGCAGCGGCGGCCGAGCGCCTCGGGTTTCACCCCTATCCCGGCCCGACGGGCTGCAACTCGGTTCCGTACGACGGCCGTCCGGCGTGCAACAACTGCGGGTTCTGCGCCTACTTCGGCTGTCCGATCCATGCGAAGGGCGATCCCGTGGCGGTGCTGCGACAGGCGCTGCTCAGCGGCAGGGCGGAGCTGCGGCCCGACGCTTTCGTCTCCAAGATCCTGCTCCAAAACGGGCTGGCGACCGGCGTCGAGTGGATCGACGCGAGCGGTCAGGCACACGAGGAGCGGGCCGCGCGCGTCGTCGTCGCCGGAGGAGCCATGGAGACGCCGCGCCTGCTCTTGCTGTCGGGCATGGCGCATCCGGAGATCGGGCGCAACCTGATGTTCCACATGCAGACCTTCGTCATGGGCCGCATGCCGTTCCGGGTGCACGGGCACAAGGGGCGATCGGTGACCACCCTCCACGACGACCACATCATCGTCGACGAGGCAGCAAAGGCCGCCGCGCGCGAGCACGGTCTGCCCTGGGTGAAGGGCGGCCTCGTCGAGCACTGCAGCCCTTCGCACCCCATCGCCGAGGCAAAGGCATACCCCTGGGGCATCGAGCACAAAGAGCTGATGCGTACTTCGCCACTTCGCGACCACTTCCTCGGCTTTTGCATGCAGGGCGATGACATGCCCCAGAGCGTCAACCGGGTCGACCTCGACCCGTCGATCTGTGACGTGCGAGGGCTCCCGGTCGCTCGGACCACGTACGAGCCGCACCGGCACGAGATCGTCTCCTCTCGCTACCACGCGACGAAGCTCACGGCGATCCTCGCCGAGGCCGGAGCCGAGGAGATCTTCACCGCCACGTCTCCGAAGACCGAAGGCACCCTTCGAACCTCCCACTCCCCCATCTCGATGGTGCCCGTCTCACGCCACGTCGTCGGGACCGCTCGGATGGGGAACGACCCCACGACGAGCGTCTGCGACCCGTGGGGGCGTCTGTGGGAAGCACCGAACGTGATGATCGCGGACTCGTCGCTGTTTCCGACCGGATCGGGCTACGGGCCGACGCTCACCCTCGTCGCGCTCGCCCTGCGCAACGCGAGGGCGTTGGCGAGCGAGGCCTGAGCGCAACGATGGACGGGCCGTACGACGTCGTCGTGGTCGGCGGCGGCCACAACGGCCTCGTCGCTGGCGCGTACCTTGCTCGTGCGGGGCGCTCGGTGTGCGTCCTCGAGCGCCGAGCTGTCCTCGGGGGAGCGTGCGTCACCGAGGAGCTGATCCCTGGGGCCCGGTTCTCCTCTTGTGCCTACATCGTCTCCTCGCTGCTGCCCGAGGTGATCGAGGACCTCGAGCTCGTGCGATTCGGGCTGGAGCTGTACTCGACCGAGGCGATGAACTTCGCTATGGGGCCGGGCAAGGACCCCCTCTTTCTATGGCGCGATCTCGACCGGACGGTCCGCGGCATCGAGGCGACGAGCAGGCACGACGCGGGCGCCTTCGTCGAGTTCGGATCACGCCTTCGGCTCTTCGGCGACACCATTCGCCCCTTCGTCCTGTCCCCGCCTCCAGCGCTGAGCGAGGTCGTGGAACGCTTCGAGCGCATCGGCCGGACGGACCTGTTCCACGAGTTCGTCACCCTCAGCATCGGCGACCTCCTCGACCGCTACTTCGAGTCGCCCACCCTCAAGGGCGTCCTCATGTTCTCCGCGCTGGTGTCGACGATCGCCGGCCCGAGCTCGCCGGGAAGCGCCTACGAGTTTGCCCATCATTCGTGGGGCGAGTTCGAAGGTCACTTCGGACGTTTTGGGTACGCGAAGGGCGGCATGGGTGCGATCACGGAGGCGCTCGCCGCATCGGCTCGCGCCGCCGGGGCTCGGGTGGAGGTCAATGCTCCCGTTCGGCGCATCTTGGCCGAGCGGCGAGCGGTCGTCGGGGTCGAGTTGGAGGACGGAACGGTGCTCCGAGCCCCGACCGTGCTCTCCAGCGCGGATCCTCGCACGACCCTCGCGCAGCTCGTCAATCCCGGCGATCTACCGCAACAGACGCTGCGAGGGGTGAACCAGATCGACATGCGAGGGTCGATGGGAAGGGTCCACTTCCTCGTCGACAGGCTTCCCGACTACGAAGGGCTGCCGAGCGGCTTGGGGCCCCAGCATGCTGCGTTCACGTTGCTCGGCGTCTCCCGCCCTCAGTTCGAGCGTTGCTGGGAGGCACAGCTCGACGGGGAGCTCGTCGACGACTACCCCGTCGAGCTGTTGATCCCCTCGGTGTCCGACCCCGGACTCGCGCCCGAGGGACTCCACACCCTGACGAGCGGCGTCCAGCAGCTGCCCTTCCACCTGTCCGGTGGAGACTGGGACTCCCGGCGGGGCGAGTTCATCGACAGGGTCGTGAGTTCGATCGGTCGCTTCGCCCCGGGCTTCGAGTCGAGCATCAGGGAGGCCGTCTCCATCACTCCCCTCGATCTGCAGCGGACCTATGGCCTGCCGGACGGCAACATCTTCCACGGCGCGATGTCGCTCAATCAGCTCTTCGCTTCGCGATCCGTGCCTGGCTCACGCGGATACGGCACGCCTCTCGAAGGTCTTTACCTGTGCGGGGCGGGAACCCATCCCGGAGGCGCGGTCATGGGCGCGGCCGGCCGCAACGCCGCGCTCTCGCTGCTCGGTGTCCACGGCGCTCCCCAGGTGCCGCGGGCTCGCTCCAGGGTGGTCGAGGGTCTGCTCGAGACGGCGACGAGCAGCCCGCGCCTGCGCCCGATCCGCTACCGGCTGGCCCGCAGCCGGTTGGCGCGACCTGTTGTCGAGGCGTTCACCCAGACGCGCACCAGGCGGGGCGATCCGCCTGGCCGTGCCTGAGGCCGACCTCACAAGGGGGCCCCTCACCCCGCCTCCGACCCGCTTGCACCGCGCCGCCGCACCCGGATCTCCGCAGGGTGAGTTGTTAACGTCCCCAGTCAGGGAGGATCTTCGATGGACGTCAACGAGGTGGAGTCGCCGGGGAAAGGCACCGCGACGCGAGGTGGCAGACCGCCGGCGGCCGTGTTCGAGGAGATCGCCGGTGGGCTGATGGGCGAGGAGCCAGCGATCGAGTCCGGAACGGGATTCGGATCATCTCCCGGGCTCCGCTTCGGAGGGCGGATCTTTGCCATGCTCGTGCGCGGCGAGTTCGTCGTGAAGCTCCCAGGGCAACGCTGTACGCAGCTCGTGGCCAGCGGCGAGGGGCGGCCGTTCGACCGAGGTCAG